>NZ_JBEXKG010000059.1:0-43837 GCF_040609555.1 Streptomyces sp. NPDC004658 | reverse complement strand
CGGCGGCGTCGCGCGGGGGGGGCGCGGGTTTCTGGGCCGCCCGGGGGTTATCGCGGTTTTTGGTGGGCCCCATGGGGCAAAATGGGGGGGGGGGGGGGTTGGGGGGGGGGGGGGCGCCGGCACGCGGCCCCGCGGCGGGCCGGTCCGGAGGGGGTTCCGGCCCGGCCCGCCCGGCGTCGGCCCGTCGGGGGTCGGGCCGGTCCGGCGGAGTCGGGTCAGGCGGCGGCGTCGACCGGGAGCAGCCCGTTGACGGCGGCGACGAGGGCGCGCGGGGTGCTGATGTCGGTGAGGTCGACGTCGTCGAGGCTGACGCCGAACTCGCGCTCGATGCGCCCGCCGGCCTCCAGCAGCGCCAGCGACTCGTAACCCAGCGCCTCGAACTCGGTGTCGTCGATGTCGCCGTAGAGGTCGATGCCCTCCTCGGCGCCGGCGCTCTCCAGCAGGATGCGGCGCAGGTCGTCCAGGGTGAACGGCTTGTGGGACATGGGTTTTCTCCGTTGCTGAGGGTGTGTGGGGTCGGGTCGGGGTCGGTCAGGCCGGCGAGCCGGTGCGGGTCAGTCGACGGCGCGGACGACGGCGGCCGAGTTGAAGCCGCCGTGGCCGCGGGCGACGACCAGCGCGGCCCGTACCGGGGCCGGGCGTGCGGTGCCGGTCACGAGGTCCAGCTGGTATTCGGCGGCGGCTTCGACGTGGGTCGTGGGCGGGATGACCCCGTCCTGGATCGCCAGCAGGGCGGCGGCCACGTCCAAGGGGGCGGCGCCCGAGTAGAGGCGCCCGGTCATCGTCTTCGGTGCCGTCACCGGCACCCCGCGCGGCCCGAACACCTCGGTGAGCGCGTCGGCCTCCACCCGGTCCAGCTCCGGCACGGCCGCCGCGTCGGCGAACACCACGTCGATGTCGCCGGGTTCGAGGCCGGCGTCGGCGAGGGCGGCGCGGATCGCCTGGCGCAGGCCGGGCTCCCGGCCGCTGCCCGGCCGCGGGTCGAAGGTGGCGCCGTAGCCCGCGATCTCACCGTAGACCCGGGCGTTCCGGGCGCGGGCCGCGGCCAGGTCCTCCAGGATCAGGATCGCGCCGCCCTCGCCGGGCACGTGCCCGGCCGCGCGCGGGTCGAAGGGCAGGTACGCCGACTCCGCGTCGTCCCGCGTGCTGAGCCGGCCGCCGGCCAGCTGGGCCACCCAGCCCCAGGGGCAGATCGAGGCGTCGACGGCACCGGAGACGATGAGCTGCGTGCCCTTGCGGATCTGCCGGCGGGCCTGCGCGAGGGCGTCCAGGCCGCCCGCCTGGTCGCTCACGACGACTCCGCTCGGGCCCTTCATGCCGTTGCGGATGGAGATCTGGCCGGTGTTGACGGCGTAGAACCAGGCGAACGACTGGTAGGCGCTGACGTACTGGCCGCCCTTGCTCCACAGCTTCTGCAGCTCGTTCTGACCGAACTCGAAGCCGCCGGAGGAGCTGGCGGTGACCACGCCCATGCCGTAGGCGGGCAGTTCCTTCGGGTCGACCCCGGCGTCCTCGAGCGCCCAGTCCGTCGCGACCAGCGCCAGCCGGGTCATGTGGTCGGTCTGGGGCAGCAGCCGGCCGGGCAGGTGGTCCTCGGCGACGAAGCCGGGCACCTCGCCCGCCAGACGCGCGGGGTACTGGTCCGGGACGAAGCGGGTCACCGGGCCGATGCCGCTCTCGCCCTGGACGGCCGCCGTCCAGAAGTCCTTCGTGCCCAGGCCGTTGGGAGCGGCGACGCCCAGGCCCGTGACCACTACCGGGGTCGTCATGCGATGCTCCTGTCGGGTCGGGCCAGCACCATGGCGCTCTGGAAACCGCCGAAGCCGCTGCCGACGGTCAGGACCGTGTCGGTGCGCCACTCACGGGCCGTGAGCGGCACGTAGTCGAGGTCGCACTCCGGGTCCGGGGTGTGCAGGTTGGCGGTGGGCGGGACGACGCCGTGCTCCATGGCGAGGGCGGAGGCGGCGATCTCGATGGAGCCGATCGCGCCCAGGGAGTGGCCCACCATCGACTTGATGGAGCTGACGGGGGTCCGGTAGGCGTGCTCGCCGAGGCTGCGCTTGAACGCCGCGGTCTCGTGCCGGTCGTTCTGCTTGGTGCCGGAGCCGTGCGCGTTGACGTAGTCGACGGACTCAGGGTTGGTCCGGGCCTCGTTCAGGGCGACCGAGATCGCCTCGGCCATCTCGGCGCCGTCGGGGCGCAGGCCCGTCATGTGGAAGGCGTTGCAGCGGGAGGCGTAGCCGGCGATCTCCGCGTAGATGTGCGCTCCGCGGCTGCGGGCGCGCTCCAGCTCCTCCAGGACGAACACCGCCGCGCCCTCGCCCAGGACGAAACCGTTGCGGGTGCCGTCGAAGGGCCGGGAGGCGTGCTCGGGGTCGTCGTTGCGGGGCGTGGTCGCCTTGATCGCGTCGAAGCAGGCGACCGTGATCGGGGAGATCGGCGCGTCCGAGCTGCCGGCGATCATCACGTCGGCGCTGCCCTCGCGGATGACGTCCACGGCGTGGCCGACCGAGTCGATGCCGGACGTGCAGCCGGTGGACACGACCGTGGAGGGGCCCTCGGCACCCACCGCCCAGGCGACCTCGGCGGCGAACGAGCTGGGGACGAAGTAGTTGTACAGGTGCGGCACCGCGTACTCGTGGTCGACCAGGCCGAGCCGGCCGCCGTCGCTGACCACGCGGTACTCCTGGTCGAGACCGGTCGTGGCGCCGACCGCGCTGCCGATGGTGACACCGGTGCGGTACGGGTCGAGCCGCGTGAGGTCGATGCCGCTGTCGGCGACGGCCTCGCGGGTCGCCACGACCGCGAGCTGCGCGGCCCGGTCCATCCGGCGGATCTCCTGCGGGCTCAGCCCGTGCTCCTCGGGATCGAAGTCGATCTCGGCGGCGACCCGGGAGCGGAACGGCGACGGGTCGAAGAAGGTGATGCGCCGCGTCGACGTCCGCCCGTCGCTGAGCAGGCTCCAGAAGTTCTTGGCGCCGATCCCGCCCGGCGCGAGCACTCCGATGCCGGTGATGGCGACTCGACGGCCGGTCACTTGGCCGCTTCCCAGCGGTAGAAGGACTTGGCCATGGCGTCCGCGGGCGAGCGCCAGGTGGCCGGGTCGTAGGCCTCGATGTACGGCTTGAGGTCCTCGCTGATCTTCACGAAACGCGGGTCGGTCTTCGCCTCCTCGATGAGCTCGCCACCATTGTCCGTGTCGAATTCCTGGAGGTGGAAGTAAAGGCCCTTGTAGAGGAACAGCTCGCGCCGCCGAGTGCCCATGATGTGCGGCATTTCGGTTTCGTCGAACTGCTGGAAAAACCGGGCGACGTCATAGCGCGCACCGGGTTCCATCCGGGCGACGATCAGGGTGCTGTGCATGGTTTTCCTACTTCTCCTTTTCGTCAGGACAGCCGGTTCGCCGCGTCAGGACAGCCGGCCCGCGCGGGACGGGCCGAACCAGCGCTCCAGCGCCATGGGAAGGTCGTGGTGACTGCCCGGGGCGGCCCAGGCGACATAGCCGTCGGGGCGGACCAGCAGCGCGGCCGTGCCCGCCAGCGGGCTGTCCGCGCCGATACCGGTGGGGCGGGCCGTGACGATGTCGACGCGGTCGGCCCACGGCTCGGCGCGCCGCCGCAGCACGGCGGTGTCCGCCAGGTCGAGCAGCACTCCGCGGCCCGGGGTGAGCAGGTCGAAGCCGGTGGTGGGCCGGCTGGTGGCGGGCAGCGCCAGCTCCAGCCGCGGCAGCCGCCGGCCCAGCAGCGGGTGCGTGCCGGTGCCGACGTCGTAGTGGATCTCCAGCCCGCTGACCATGCCGGCCAGGTGGCGGGAGACCTCCGGGTAGCGGATCAGCTCGGTGAGCACGTCCCGGACCGGCTGGACCTCCTCGCCGCTGAGGAAGAGCAGCCCCTGGGCCCGGGTGTTCATCAGCAGGCGCCGGCCCACCGGGTGGCGTTCGTCGTGGTAGGTGTCCAGCAGCGGTTCCGGGGCGCGGCCCCGGACCACGGCCGCCAGCTTCCAGCCGAGGTTGACGGCGTCCTGGATGCTGGTGTTCATGCCCTGGCCGCCGGCCGGCAGGTGGATGTGCGCGGAGTCCCCGGCGAGCAGGATCCGGCCGCGGCGGTACTCGGTGACCTGGCGGGTGGCGTCGCCGAAGGCGCTGACCCACACCGGCTCGCCGTGGCTGATGTCGACGCCGGTCAGCCGCTTCCAGGCCGCCGCCACCTCCTGGTACGTCGGCGGCTCGGTACGCCGCTTGGGGGGCGTGCCGCGCTCGCAGACGATCAGGCGGGTGATGCCGCCGGGCAGCGGGCCGACCATGACCATGCCGCCGGGCAGCGTCTCGCCGATCATGCGCGGCTCCAGATCGAGGCCGCGCACGTCCGCGAGGTACATCTCCAGCGTGGCGGCGGTGCCGGGGAAGTCGAAGCCGGCCGCCTTGCGGACCTTGCTGCGCCCGCCGTCGCAGCCGACCAGGTACTGCGTGCGCAGCCGGGTGACGCCCTCGGGGCCGCGCACCTCCACCAGCACGCTGTCCCCGTCGTCCTTGACGGAGAGCACCTCGTGTCGGCGGCGGACGTCCGTGCCGAGGTCGGTGACCCACTGCTCCAGCACGGCCTCGGTGTGGGACTGCGGGACGGTCTTCGCGGCCTGGTGGGCCCCGTCGAGGATGCTGAAGTCGACGGGCAGTCCGCCGAAGTGCCCCTGGTCGCTGACCTCGATCTCCCCGAACCGGGAGAGCAGGCCGCGCTGGGCGAAGACCTCCATCGTCCGGGCGGTGAAGCCCAGTCCGCGGGACTCGCCGGTGCGTTCGGCGAGCTTTTCGAGCAGGATCACGTCGACCCCGGCGAGCCGCAGTTCGCCGGCCAGCATGAGTCCCGCCGGACCGGCTCCGACGACTATGACTTCGGCGTCCATGCCACTCTCCTCGGCCGTCTTCAGGGAATTCTGGAAAAGCACTGTGCGTGCAGCTGTATGCGGAAAAACGCGTGCAGCCGTATGCGGAAACGAATGGCCATCGGATGCGGCGGTGCGCTGTTCTCTGCCTCCGGATGCCGACTTCATACTTCGCTGCGCGGGCATCCCCGGACAAGGGCGTCCAGGGGTGACAGCGTGAGGTCTGTGCGAAGTTGTGTCAGGTTTATGTGAGGTGATTCCGGGAAGAGCCGACGGGGCTGCGGAATGGTTTCCTCTGATGAATTGCGTGTAAACATGCGGCGGGCCGGAGACGCCACCGGCCGCGCCCGGGGCGCGGCCGGTGGCGGGGAAGGCGTCGGGAACGTGCCGTGGGGCTCAGCCCGGCCAGCGGGTGACCTCCAGGCCGCAGTCGTCGACCGGGAGGGTGGTGGTCGCGACGGCACCCCGGTCCGTGACGAACGCGGCGTAGTCGCGCAGGTCCCAGGCGAAGACCGGGTGGCAGACGTCGTGGGCGATCACCAGCGCGCCCGGTGCGAGATGCGGCAGCCAGCGCTCCAGCAGCCGGGCGTAGCCGGACTTGCGGGCGCCGGGTACGTCGATGTCGATGAGCAGCAGGTCCCAGGTGGCGCCCGCGCTCAGTCCGGCGGCGTCGAAGGCGTCCGCCACGACCGCCCGGGCACCCGGCGCGAACCCCGCGCGCCGCAGGTTGCCGGAGGCCAGGCGCACCGCGTCGGCGTCGACGTCGACTCCCAGGGCGCGCTCCCCCGGGTAGCGGGGGCCGGGGCCGAAGCCCGGCCCGGTGACCCAGGCCATGAGGTTGCCCGCGAAGCAGCCCAGGGTCGCGACGGCGGCCGGGCGGTGGGCCGCCGCCAGGCCGTACAGCACCCGGGCCGCGAGGGGGGTCAGGGTGGTGGTGGGGACGTGGAAGCCGGCCCGGAGGCGGTCCCGCAGCGCGTGGAAGCCGGTCCAGGGGGCGGCGGGAGCGTCGGGTGCCAGCACGCCCGTGGTCCGGCAGTGGTCGAGGAAGCGGTCGGCCATCGCGTCGGCCTGACGTGGGGTCAGCCGGGGCAGCGCGGTCATCGGGACGCCACCAGGGTGCCCGGGTTCTCCTGGGCCGTGATGCCGGCCAGGAACCGGTTCAGGTCCCGGCCCGGCCGCCCCTCCAGGTCCACGGCGGGCAGATAGGAGGGGAGCTTGGCGGACGGCGGGGCGACCCGCGCACCGGCCCGGGTGAGGGCCTCGGTCAGCTCGGCGCGGTCCGCGCCCCGGTCGTGGGCGCCGGCGGCCTGCGGGTACCAGATGCGGGCCGCCGCCAGGGTGTGCCCGTCCCAGCGGGTGTCGCCGAGGGTGAGCGCCCACAGCAGCCCGGCCAGGTCCTGGGCAAAGGCCTCCTCGTCGCACAGGCGGCGCGCGGTGCGGGCGGCGTCGCGGTAGTGGCGGGCGGCCCCGGCGTGGTCACCGCGGCGCAGATCCGTGTACGCCGCCGCGGCGAGCAGCTTCTCCACGTGGAAGGAGTCGCGCAGCGCCCCGGCGACGCGGACGGCCGCGGCGAAGGTGGCCGCGGCCTGCTCGTGGCTGCCGCGGCGCAGCTGGAGCACGGCGATCGCGTAGTGGTGCAGGACGAAGAAGTCCTGCCGGCCGGTGCTGAGCATCGTCGACGACACCGAGCGCAGGAACTCCTCGGCCTGCTGGTGCCGGCCGGTGATCTGGAGCAGGAAGGCCAGGTTGTGGCTGAGGTTGTAGCGCAGGTAGAAGGCGCTGTCCCCGGGCAGGTCGCGGACCAGCCGGAACGCGGCGAACTCCAGGTCGAACGCCTCTTGGAACAGTGCCTCGCGCCGCTCGGCGTGCTCGGTCTCCCGGGCGTCGATGGCCGCCGCCAGCGCCAGCCCGTTGAGGATCCAGGCCCGTTCGGCCGGGGCGTCGGCGCCGGGGGCGTCCAGACACTCCAGGCCGCGCCGGTAGTGGGTACGCGCCGCCTCGGTGTCGTCCTTGCGCTTGGTGACCAGCAGGGCGAGGAGGTAGTTCAGGTGCGCCCTGAGCTCTGGCCGTTCGGCCAGCGTCAGGGACTGCTCCAGCCTGGCGATCGCCGTGTCGATCCGCCCGGTCTGCGCGGCCGAGATGGCCTGGAGGCGGACGAGGTCGGCCTCGTCGTCGGGCCGGTCCCCCGCCGCCCGTACGGCCCGCAGATGGGCGGCGATCAGCAGATCGGCCCGCTCGAAGTTCTGCAGCGCGATGGCGTCGCCGATGGCCCGCAGGGGACTGCGCGCACCGCCCGGCCGCCACACCCCGGCCGCCGGCCCGGCTGTCTCGGGCGCGGCCTCCGCGGCCGGCGGGAGCTGCCCGCACACCCGGACGGCCCGCTGCTCGGCGAGGCGTTCCAGGAACAGGGTGCCGCCGCCCCGCAGCAGGCCGCGTACGGTCACGGGCCGGCCCTGCTGGTCCGCGATCAGCACGGCCCGGTAGAGGATCCGGAGCGAGAGCCGGTCCCAGCGGTCGACGGCGTGGGCGACGAGGAGCCGCCGGTCCTCGCCGAGGGCGGGCAGGGCGTCGGCGAGGAAGCGGGCCGCCCGGTCGATCCACCCGGCCGTCGTGTGCGACTCCCGGCTGATCCGCCGGGTCGTGCCGAGCGCGGCGGTCTCGGAGACGGGCACGAACCGCCCGTACCCGCCCTCGTCCGCCTCCTCCCGCCGGGTGAGCAGCGCGAGGACCTCGGCGTGCCGTTCCAGCGCCTCGGGCCGGGCGGCGCGTACGGCGGGCAGCAGGAGGTCGAGCAGGGGCCGCAGCCCGCACAGGTGGTCGTAGCCGGGTGCGGGCGGGCTGATGTCGACGGCCCGGGGCACGGCTTCGGGTCCCAGGCAGTCGGTGTGGTCGTGGGGCCGGGCGCAGAGCACGACTCCGCGGGCGGCGGGCCGCCAGGCGAGGGTCGGTTCCTGCGGCCAGGCGGGGCGGGGTGCCAGGGCACCAGAGGTCACGGCGCGCTCCTCACGTTCCGGTCGGGTCAAGAGGCCGGCCCCCGCTGCGGGGCAGCGAGGGCCGGGGGGAAGGGGAACCGGGCGGTTACCAGGTCTCGTTGCCCAGGGCGAGCTCGAACTCGCTCTCCGTCAGCTCGTTCTCGGCCGAGAACGAGGCGAGAACCTCCTCCAGGGCGGCGTTCAGCGCGGCGTCGGTCATGGATGTCACCTCCCAACGGGGTGCGGTGCGGGCGGTTCACTCCCGTGTGCGTCCGGCACACCGCCCGGGGAGCGGTGGCGGGACACCCGCGGAAGGGTCTGCGGGCGCGCCTCCGACGGCCCTGCGCCGTCGGAGCCGCGTCAGATCTGCGTCGTCTCCGTGATGTAGGCGATCTTCAGCGTGTACTCGCGTACGTCGACGCCGTCCGGCAGCGCGGGCTGCCCGCCCTGCGCCTCGCGGTCGGCGCGGAAGGCCCGGTAGGCCTCCTCGCTCTGCCACTGCGAGTAGCTGACGACGGCCTCGCCCTCGAAGTCCCGGTGCACGCTGTGCGATATGTAGCCCGGTGTCGCGTCGAGCGCCGCGTCGGGTCCGGTCACCGCGTCGAGCAGCGCCTGCTGCTGCGCGCGGGAGCGGGTGCGGGCGACCTCGACGACGGTGAAGACGTCCTGGTCCTCGGCGAGTTCGACGGTGGGCTCACCGAGCGCGGGGTTGCGCTGGGTGTAGACCACCTCGCAGTGGATGCTGTCGAACGTCGCGAAGGTCATGACCTCCTTGAACCGCTCCTGGCGGCCCGGGTCCCCGAGGATGCCCTCCCAGGAGGCCTTGTCCCGCCACTGGATGTAGCTGATGACGCAGTGGCCGTCATGGCTGAGGTGGGCGTTGACCGACACGAGCCCGGTGCGCTCGTCGGCGGGGCCGAGGCTCTGCCAGATGTCGATCAGCCGGTGCTGGTGCTCGGGCGTGGTCTCGAAGATGTTGACCAGCGTGTAGTACTGGTCCTTGACACTGATTCTGGTCACGGTGACCCCCTGTCGTCGTTGCCGGAACCGTCGGGTGCGGGCTGGGCGCGCCGTCAGGCGGCCGGGACCGTCTCGCCGTCGGCGGCGCCGGCGTGCTCCGGCTCCGGCTGACCGGCGGCCGGAGCCGGCAGGCTCTTGCGCAGCAGCACGGCGACCAGGGCGGCCATGGTGAGCAGCACGCCGATGGAGACGTACGAGGCGATCGCCATGCCGTGGGCGAAGGCGTCGTGGGCGACGGCGTCGAGCCGCGCGCCGACCCGGGCCGGCAGCCCGCCGGTGACCGCGGCGGCCTCGGCGAGGCCGTTGCGGGCGGCCTCGTGCACCGGGCCGGGCACCCCGGAGGGCAGCTTGTCGTCGAGGGTGGAGCCGTAGACGGCGGTGGCGAGGCTGCCGACCAGGGCGATGCCGACCGCGCCGCCGAGCTCGTTGGTGGTGGACGCCAGCGCCGACGCGGCACCGGCGCGCTCCACGGGGGCGGCCGAGACGATCGTGCCGATGCCGAGGGCCATCACCGGCGCCAGGCCGATGAACATGACCGCGGACGAGACGACGACCATGGCCGTGCCGGAGTCGCCGTCGAGCTGGGTGAGGATGCCGAAGCCGACGGAGCCGATGACCAGGCCGCCGATCAGGACCGGCGGCGCCCCGTGCTTGCCGGCGAGGCCGGTGGCCACGACGGCGGCGACCATGCCCGGGATGATGACCGGAAGCTGCCACAGGCCCGCCTCGGCCGGCGACATGCCCAGCACGATCTGCATGTAGGTGGCCAGCAGGTACTGGATGCCCATCATCAGGCCGGTGGTCAGCAGCAGGGTGCCGACGGACACCGAGAACGCGGCCCGCCGGAACAGGGAGAGGTCCATCAGCGGAGCGGCCAGGCCGCGCTGGCGCAGCACGAAGACCACACCGAAGACCACTCCGGCCGCGAGGCTCACCGCGGGCAGCGCCTCGAAACCGTTGCGGGCCAGCTCCTTGACGCCGTACATGGCCGGCAGGATCGCCGCCAGCGACAGCCCCACGCTCAGCAGGTCCAGCTTGGCACCGGAGGGGTCCTTGTACTCGGGCAGCAGGATGGGGCCGGTCACCAGCAGCAGCACCATCACCGGGACGGCCATCAGGAAGGGCGCGCCCCACCAGAAGTGGTCCAGCAGCAGACCGCCGGCGATCGGGCCGACGACCCCGCCGACCATGAAGGACGTCGTCCAGATGGTGACGGCGGTCGTGCTCTCCTTCGGGTCCCGGAACATGCTGCGCAGCAGCGACAGCGTGGACGGGGCCAGCGTGGCCGCCGAGACGCCGAGCAGCGCGCGGGCGGCGATCAGCATCTCCGGGCTGTTGGCCTCGGCCGTGAGCACCGAGGCGACACCGAAGAACACGGCGCCGATCAGCAGCAGCCGGCGCCGGCCGATGCGCTCGCCGAGCGTGCCCATGGTGATCAGGAAGCCGGCGATGAGGAAGCCGTAGATGTCGCTGCTCCACAGCAGCTGGGTGCTGCTGGGGTGGAGGTCGGCCGTCAGTTTGGGGACGGCCATGAACAGCAGGGTGAGGTCCATGGTGGTGAGCAGCGCGGGCAGGCACAGGACGGCCAGACCGAACCACTCACGCCGGCCCGCCTTGGCGGGCGTTACTGCGTTCACAACGAGTTCCTTCTCTACAGGAGGGGGATGGCGGAGCGTGGTGCCGGGCGGTCAGCGCCCGGTGCCGGTGGCGGTGACCCGGACGTCCCGCACGGTCAGCCCGACGCCCTGGCCCCACAGCCGGTGGGCCGCGGTGCTCCGTTCGTCGAGGAACGTCTGCGGCCAGGGCGCGCCGGAGCGTGGATGGACGTAGTGGGCGGGTGCCGAGTCGATGCGCACCAGCGCGGTGCCGTCGGCGTCCAGGGCGCCGTCCAGCAGCGTGAACATGCCGAGGCCGGGGACGAGTTGGCGCGGGGAGAGGTCCTCCGGCTCGCCGGCGTGGTCCAGCAGCAGGTGCCGGCGGTCCAGGACCGGGTGCCCGACGCGGTCCACGACGAGCACCTCGCGTCCGCCGACCGTCCAGCGGGCCGTGCCGCGGGACCGGTCGAGCGTGACGCCCAGCGTGACGAGGTCCCCGGGGGAGCGGTCGGCCACCGGGACGGCGTACGTGTAGGCCGCGTACCCGGTGCCGGGCAGCCGCAGCCGCTCGTAGTTGGCGTACACCCGGGTGGCGGTGACGAAGAAACCGAAGATCGAGGCGGTCTCCACGTCGGCGGCGATCAGCGCGCCGCAGCCCAGCCGGGGGTCGGCCCGGGGGTCGGTGACCGCGGCGCCGAAGGGGTGGTCCTCGGTGCCGTAGGTGCTCACCGCGAGGGTCGCGCCGCACTCGAGCGCGCCGTCGTCGGGCACGTCGAAGCCGGGGAAGCCGGTGCACGCGGTGCGGTGGGCGAACGCCGTCCACTTGACGTGGTCCCGGGTGCCCTCGCCGCCGTCGGCCTGCTGGCCGGTCGTGGACACGAACGCGGGCGCGCCGGTGCGGGGGTTGACGCCGGTGGGTATGACCGAGAGGCCGAAGGCGCTGGTCCGGGCGATGCCGTCACCGCCCGGTACACCGGCGACGTCCTGGGTGTGCCAGCCGGCGGCGGGGCCGGTGGTGGTGAAGCCGTCCTGGAAGGTGTCGTGGAACAGCAGCCCGTCCTCGACGGCGGGTGGCGTGGTCGTCATGGGGTTCCGTCCCGGCTCAGTCGGTGGTCAGCGTGCCGCGCGCGAAGGCCAGCGCCGCGGGCTCGAACTGCAGCACCATGTGGCTGGCGGCGGAGTTGGCGTCCCGCCAGACGCGCTGGAGGGGGTCGCCGGCCGACTGGCTGCGGGTGCCGCCGGCCCGGAAGAGGGCGTCCACGGCACCGGTCAGCAGCCGGGTGGCCAGGGCGCAGTCCCGGCGGTTGCGGACGACGACGGCCTCGTCGGCCACCGCCGCGTCCACGGCCGCCGCGGCCCGGGCCAGCAGCAGACCGGCCGCGTCGATCTCACCGGCCGCGCGGGCGTGCCCGATCAGCTGGGTCTCGCTCGGCTCGGTGCCGCGGGCCGACCGGCCGGCCGCCGCGCGGGCCGACAGCCCCAGTGCGCCGCGGGCGGCGCCGAGGACCGGCCCGGCGAAGGTGAGGCCGTTGACCGCGAACAGCGGCTGGGCGTGCCGCGGTTCGTCCGAGCCGGCGTTCCGGCCGGCGAACACGTCGTCCATGAGGAAGGTCCGGCGCGCGGGGACGAACGTCTCCTCGACGACCAGGGTGTGGCTCCCGGTCGCCCGCATCCCGACGCTGTCCCACGTCTCCTCGATCCGGTACGCGGACCGCGGTACGGCGAAGAAGCGCGCCTCCTGCTGTCCGTCCGCGTTTGCCGCCGGGGCCATCACCAGCGCCCAGTCGGAGAACTCCACCCCGCTGGCGTAGGTCCAGGCGCCCGCCAGCCGCCAGCCGCCGTCGGCGGGCGTGGCCGTGGCGGACGGTGAGACCAGGGAGCTGACCAGCCGGGTGTCGGGCCCGTCCGCCCAGATCTCGGCCTGGCCCTCGGCGGGCAGGTAGGCGGCGAACCGCGCGGTGTAGGCCAGCAGTGAGCCGGTCCAGGCGGCGGAGGCGCAGCCCTCGCCGACCGTGGCGACCGCCTCGGTGAGGGTGGCGAAGTCCGTGGTCTCGCCCCCGTGGCGGGCCGGGACGAGCGCCCGGGCGAAGCCGGCCTCGACGAGCGCGTCCACCACCTCTCCGGAGAGCCGTCGGTCACGGTCTGCCCGGGCCGCGTCACGGCCCGCGAGCGCACGGGCGGCCCGTGCGGCGGACACGAGGGTGTCCGGGGTGGTGCGGGGAGCGAGAAGCATCCCGGTCATGGCTGTACTCATTTCGTGAACGGAACGGAGAGGCGGGGGCCGGCGAGGGGCGGGCGCGGTCCGGCCGCGCCCGGCCCCGGGCGGCTCAGGCCCGGTACGGCCGCTTGGCGCGACCCTCGCGCAGGGCGGTGCCCCACCACACGAGCTGGTCGAGCATGGTCTTGGCGGCGGCGGAGCAGCCGGTCGGGTCCTTGGGGTTGCCGTCGGCGTCGAACGTGGCGGCGGCACCGTGGAAGCTGACCGTGTCGCGCAGCGTGACGGCGTGCATCTCGGCGTAGACCTGGCGCAGCTGCTCCACGGCCCGCAGACCGCCGGACAGGCCGCCGTAGGAGACGAAGCCGATGGGCTTGGCCTGCCACTGGGTGTAGTTCCAGTCGATCGCGACCTTCAGCGGCGCCGGGAAGCTGTGGTTGTACTCGGGCGTGAGGACGACGAAGGCCTCGGCCGCGTCCAGCCGGTTGCTCAGGGCCGCGGCGGTGGCCGCGTCCGCGGGCTCCGGGGTGTCGGTGACGGCCACCGGCAGCGGGAAGTCGGCGAGGTCGACGACGTCCAGCGCGATGTCCTCGTTCTGCCCGGCCTGCTCGGCGAACCAGCGGGCGATGGTGGGGCCGAAGCGCGTGGCGCGGGTGCTGCCGATCACCAGGGCGACCCGGAGAGGTGCATCAGACATGGGGTTCCTCCGAAGGGGGGAAGTGGTCCGGGGAAGGGTGCGCACCCGGCCGAGTGGGCCGGCGGGGTGTCAGCGGGGTGCGGTGCGGTACGGCGGGCCGTCCCCACGTCCGCCGCACCGCACCGGCACCCGGTTCCGGTACGGCCGTGGCGTCCGCTGGCGCACACGGGCGTACCGGGGTCCGGTCCGGGCGGGTCAGACGACCTCGCGCCGGGAGCCGTCGGCGTTGCGGGGCGACCACCACAGCGCGGTGGTCTCGGCCCCGGCGCCCAGCACGCTCCAGCGGCCCTCCACGATGCGGCCGTTCTCCCAGCGCAGCAGGTGCAGGGCGTCGATGTCGAAGCGGTCGTAGGGGGAGGTGCTGTCCTCGGCGGCCCCGGCGCGCACCGCCGAGACCCGGTTGACGTCGACGGAGAAGCCGGCCTCGGCGTCGACCAGGACGGTGATGTTCTGGCCGCGCATGGTGCCGCCGGAGAGCCGGCCCATGTTCCCGAAGAATCCGAGGAAGGCGTCCAGGCCCTCGTACCAGCCGGAGTAGGCGTGCAGGCCGGGCACCTCGAAGCGCAGGTTCTCGTCCCAGTACTGGGCGATCTGCGCGCGGTCCCCGGTGCCGAGGGAGGCCCAGGCGGCGCCGACGCGCTCGGCGGTGAGATCGGACATGGCGGTGGTTCCTTTCGCAGGCTGTGAGGAGGGCGGCCGTCAGCGGCCGAGGAGCGCGCCACCGGTCGCGTCGACCGAGGTGCCGGTGATCCAGCGGGCGTCTTCGGAGGCGAGGAAGGCGACCACGTCGGCGACGTCCTGCGGCCGGCCGGCCCGGCCGAGGGCGGAGGCGCGGGAGAAGACCGCGGAGGCCTGCCCGCCGCTGCCCGGGACGACGCTGTTGACGGTGATGCCGCGCGGGCCGAGCAGCTGGGCCAGGTGCAGGGTGAGCTGCTCCAGCGCGCCTTTGCTCATGGCGTAGACGATCTCGTCGGGGTTGGCCGAACGGGTCAGCGCCGACGTGATGTTGACGATGCGGGCACCGTCGGGGATGTGCGGCAGCAGTCGCTGCAGAATGAACAGGGGAGCCTTCGCGTTCACCGCGGTCACCCGGTGGAAGACGTCCTGTGAGGTCCGGTCGAAGGCCGTGCCGCCGGTGATCCCCGCGTTGTTCACCAGAATGTCGATCTCGGCCCGGCCCGAATGTTCCTTGAGCGCCGGGAGAAGTCCCGCGCTCAGCTCCTCGGAGGCGCTCGGCATGGCCAGTTCGGCCCGTACCGCGAAGGCCTGCCCGCCGGATTCCCGGATCGACGTGACGACACCGCGGGCCGCCGCCGCGTCATGGCCGTAATGCACGGCCACCAGCGCACCTTCACGGCCGAGCCGTTCGGCGACCGCCCGCCCGATACCCCGGCTCGCACCCGTCACAAGTGCGTTCTTGTTCGCGAGACTCCCCACGGGACTTCCTTCCTCATGAATGGGTGAACTTCCGCCGTCGGAAAGACGGTTCAGACCGCTTCGCTCAGCCGAGCAAAGTGCCGCCCGTTGCGTCGAGAATCGAGCCCGTCACCCAGCGGGCCTCTTCCGAAGCGAGAAACGTCACGACATCGGCCACGTCCGCCGGCCGGCCGACCCGGCCGAACGCGTTCAGCGCTTCGAGGACCTTGACGGTCTCCGGGTTCTTGAAGACCGGCCCGCCGTTGTCGGT
Organism: Streptomyces sp. NPDC004658; assembly: GCF_040609555.1. Taxonomy (NCBI): domain Bacteria; kingdom Bacillati; phylum Actinomycetota; class Actinomycetes; order Kitasatosporales; family Streptomycetaceae; genus Streptomyces; species Streptomyces sp. NPDC004658. The sequence goes on along the minus strand of NZ_JBEXKG010000059.1, from coordinate 28,773 downwards.
GAACCCGGGCCGCACACTGTTCACGGTGATGCCGCGCGGGCCCAGCAACTGCGCCAGATGCAGCGTGAGCTGCTCCAACGCCCCCTTGCTCATGGCGTGCACCAGCTGGTTGGGCTGGGCGATCCGGGTGAGGGGTGAGGAGATGTTGAGGATGCGGCCGCCGTCGGGAATGTGCGGGAGGAGCCGCTGCGTGAGGAACACCGGCGCCTTCGCGTTGACGGCGTAGACGTCCTTGAAATCCTGGTTGCTGATGCGGCCCAGCGGGGCGGTGTCCATCACTCCGGCGTTGTTCACCAGAATGTCGAGCTCCACCTTGCCGTGCAGGTTCGTCAATTGCGGTGCGAGGTTCCGGTACAGCTCGTCCGCCGCCGTGGGCCAGCCGAGTTCGGCCTGCACGGCGAAGGCCCGGCCACCCGCCGACCGGATCGACTCCACCACCTCATGGGCGGCCGCGGCGCTGTGCCCGTAATGCACGGCCACCAACGCGCCTTCCCGGCCCAGCCGTTCGGCGATCGCCCGCCCGATGCCACGGCTCGCACCCGTGACAAGCGCACTCTTGTTCGCGAGAATCCCCACGAAAACCCTCCCAGAAGGCAGACGGAAACCTCTCCGCGGAACGCGGAGAACTCGCCGACGATGAGCAGATGAAAGACACCGGGTGAGCACGGCACCCCGGCAGGAGCAGCAACGAAGAAAGATCAGGGAATCAGCGGACGTCGTCCGGTTCGAAGCAGAAGCCGACCCCCCGGACCGTGGTGATCCACTCGTCGGGGCCGAGTTTGCGGCGCAGGCTCGCCACATGGGTGTCGATGGTGCGGCTGGGCGGCGACCAGTGGTCTCCCCACACCTGGCTCATCACCCGGCGCCGCGACACCACCCGTCCGGGCTGCGAGGCGAGCAGCAACAGCAGGTCGAACTCCTTGCGCGTGCACTCCACGCGCTCATCGCGCAGGGTCACCTCCCGCAGTTTCACATCGATGCGCAGCGGCCCCCACTCCATGACGTCCAGCGCCCCGGCCTGCCGCAGACTGCGGCGCATCACCGCGCCGATCCGGGCGGTCAGTTCCCGCAGGTCGTACGGCTTCATCAGGCAGTCGTCGGCCCCCGCCTCCAGGACCAGCACCTGGTCCAGGTTGCTGCGCCGGCGGGTGAACGCGATGATCGGTGTGTCCCCCGCCGCGCGGATCGCGGCGCACACGTCGAGTCCGTCCAGATCCGCCAACTCCAGGTCGAGCAGGACCAGATCGGCGCATTCGAACATGGACAGCGCCTTGCCGCCGCTGTCCACGCTGACCACGTCGCAGCCCTGGCGCCGCAGGCGCTGGGCGATCCCGCGTGCGGCGTGGGCGTCGCTCTCCACCACGAGCACACGCCATGGCGTGCGGCCCGGGATCTCCGCCGACAGGTTCCGCTGGGTACCGGAAGCCCTATGTCGGTGATGTACATCGTGTGTGGTGTGCCGGAGCACACTCGGCTGTCTCATTCGACACCCCCCGTTCCCGCGTGAAGGCCACGCCGAAAGCCGATCGAACGCTTGCGAGCCTACAAACCGACACGCATGAATGTCAACGCGCTTCGGTACGCCCTCCTCGTGCGCCAAGTTGGCGCAATCGCTTGCCAAAGATGCGGACAAATGGGGTGTACCCGCGAGTAACAGCTGGCAGGTGGGCCGGTTTCGGGGTTCAGAAGCAGCATAAGGGAGTTCCAGATACCGACACGTTTGTTAGATTCGCCTCCAGACGCCTGCATGGGACGCCGACGTCGCACATCACTCGCACGCATGTGAGGAGTCGCCATGAGAGAGAAGGCGGCCAGGACCCGTTCCCTGCTGATCGGCTCGGCCGCGGCGGTCTTCGACCAGGAGGGCTACGAGAGAGCCAAGTTGGCCACCATCGCCGCCGACGTGGGCGTCAGCCGCGGCGCCCTCTACTTCCACTTCCCCAGCAAGGAAGCGCTTGCGGAAGCGGTGGAGGACGCGGCGGCCGAGAGGTTCGCGCAGGTCACGGCCGGTGGCCCGGCGGCCGGGGGGCAGCGGTTGACCGATTCGGTGCAGAGCCTCGCGGAGCTGTACCGCACGGACGTCACCTTCCGGGCCGGGGTGCTCCTGGGGTGCGACCGGGACCGCAAGTCCACCGTGAACCTGATCGAGCAATGGGAGCTGTACGTCCGTGACGCGGTCCTCGCCGCGGAGAAGGGCAACCCCTTCGCCCGGGCCGGCTCGGCCAGGTCGGCGGCCCGGGCGATCGTCGCGGTGACGGTGGGGCTGGCGTTTCTGTACCGGTGGAACGACCAGTGGCTCACCGAAACGACCGTCAGGGATGTATGGAACCTGCTCCCGGCGGCCATCGGCCGGATGGGCTAGCCGGAATCCGGAGCGCCGAGGTCCGGCAGGCGGAGGGTGTGACCCAGCCGCGGATCCGTTGTGAGGTCCGGCATCCGGATGACGCTGGTCCGGATGACCTCGGCTGATCGATATCCGGATGATTCAGGTCCGGATCGGCCGGGGGTGACCGATATCCGGACGGCATGGCTCCGGATGCGGCCCGGCCGATCGTTCATCCGGATGCTCTGGGTCCGCATCCGGTGGGCAGCACCTGGACAGCTCGCGGGCAGCACAAGGAGCCCACTCCGAGGAGCGGGCTCCGGTGGTACGAGGAGGGGCTCAGTCGGCGCTCTTCGCTTCGTCCGCGCGGTCCTCCTCGGCCGCCGCGAGAGCGGCCAGTTCCGCGCCGACCTTGGTCCCGCGGTCCTCGCTCAGGTCGAGCTGCACCAGGATCGCGGGCTCCGCGATGTTGGGCAGGACGTTGCGCAGCAGCGCCCGCACCCGCTCCTCCAGGTCCTTCCAACCGCTCATGACCTGCGAGAACATCTGTACGCCGGTGAATCCCGCGCACAGCAGTTCGGCCGTCTCCTGCACGTCCACGTGCGGCCGCAGCTCGCCCCGCTCCTTGGCTTCCCGCAGGATCAGCAGGTTGCGGTCGACCCAGCTCTGGAACGGCAGCCGACGGTCGAGGCCCACGGAGTCCAGTTCCAGCGACAGCCGGACGCTGCCCTGGAGGACGGGGTCACGTGTCAATTGACACGCGAAAACGAGGCCCAGGTCGATGAGCTCCTGGAGTTTGATGTGCCGGTCCACGGTGCGGATGTCCGCCTGACTGGCGAGGACGGTCCTGGCCAGCTCCTCCTTGGAGGAGAAGTGGAAGTAGACCGCTCCGCGTGTGAGGTTCAGCCGGTTGAGGACGTCGGCGACCGTCGCGGCGCTGTACCCGCGTTCGGCGAAGACGGAGCCGGCCGCTTCCAGGATCATTCGTCGGGTCGCGAGTCCGCGTTCGTGCGTCGCCATGGTTGTACCTCCGGGCGCCTGACCTGTCGTTCCGTGCAGTGAGCCAGCCGTAACAGCCTGTTTATCTCACTATGTGAGACAATCGGTTGAGCAACATACTGGCCTACACGTATGTTACGTCCGCTCGGTGCAGAACCAGAGCACGAATTCCGCATACCTAGGGGGGAAGGCATGCAGGTGACAGTCACGGCTGCCCGAAAAGGGCTGAGACCTGCAACCACAAGACCGGACATATCGCAGGATGAGGGTGATTGTCCGGTCGCAAAAGAGCTCGTACACCGCTCGAAACTGCCGGACGTTCTGCCGGTCGCCTGGCGGACTCTGACCGAAAACCGCTATCTGATCAGCGTGGACTGGCCTCAAGACCACCCTTTCTACACAGGGGAGGCCGGTAAGGGAGCGGCGACACTGCTGGCCGAGACCATCCGGCAGTGCGGTCTGCTCCTCGCCCACGCGGCCTACGGGGTACCGCTCGGCCACCACTTCATCATGTGGGACATGGAGTACAGCAGACCGCGTCCCGCCGCGCCGGCCGGGGAACCACGGCGCGTGGAGGTCGAGGCCGTCTGCTCGGACTTCCGCCACCGGGGCCGGCTGCTCGGCGGCATGACCTGCCGGATGACAGTGCGCCGCGACGGCGTCGTCGTGGGCGAGGGCGGCGGCCGGTTCGACATCATCAGCCCTGCCGCATACCGAAGACTGCGCGGCGACCGCCTTCGGGCGGATCCGCCTCCCGTCCAACCGGATCCCGTACCGCCCGGCCGGGTCGGCCGCGCCAGACCGATGGACGTGCTCCTCGCCCCGGCCCCGCAGCCGGCGTCCACGACGGGCGGCATCGCGGGACGGTGGCAACTGCGGGCCGACTTCGGCCATCCGACCCTGTTCGACCACCGCAACGACCACTTCCCGGGCATGGTGCTGCTGGAGGCGGCGCTCCAGGCCGCCAACGCCACCGTGGCCCCGGCCGTCTACCACCACACCTCGGCCAAGGTGTGCTTCCTCGGCTACGTCGAGTACGACGCCCCGTGCTGGATCGAGTCCCGCACCAGGCCCTCCGACGGGGCCCAGCGGCCGGCGATGGAGATCACCGCCCGCCAGAACGGCCGTCTGGTGTTCGCGGCACTGCTCGACGGCACCGCCGTACCAGCCTGACCGCCCGCACCGTACTCCGCGTTTTCTCACGGGCAGCCGAGCGCGTTCCCGACCTCGTCGACCGCTGCCTGTCCCGTCCCGCGGTTCGTCCGCACGCCCGTGTGCCGACGTCACCCGTCCGGGGGCGTCGGCCTCCGGCACACACCGCCGACACCCGCCGGCGCAGCGCACCGCAACGTCCACGATCACGATTCCCCTTCCGCAAAGGAACCGATTCCGTGACGTACTTCCTCACGGCCGACGGCATCGGCCGACCGGCACAGCATCCGCCTGATCCCTGTTCGCGCCCCTCCCCTTCACGCCGAGCAGGTGCTGACAGTCTATGCAACAACCAAGCAGTGTCCGGCCGTCGGGTCACAGACTGTCTTGTCTCTTTCGCAAACCGGCGCGATCGGTTCCTCCCCGCGAGGCGCCGATGACCGACGTCCCTCCCACCATCCTGGTCACCGGCGCGACCGGCTTCGTCGGGCACCGGGTCGTCCACCGTCTGCGCGACCACCCGGCGCGCCCGCGGCTGCGCCTGCTGGCGCACCGCACCGACGTGCCGCGGTGCTGCGCCGCCCGGTCCGAGACCGTCCGCGGCAGTGTCACCGACCCCGTCGTCCTGCGCGCCGCCTGCACCGGTGTGGAAACGGTTCTGCACCTGGCCTCGGCGATCACGGAGGACTCGGTGACCGCGCAGGCCGTCAACGCCACGGGCACCGCGTCGCTGGTCGCCGCGGCCCGGCACAGCGGCGTCCGGCGCATCGTCCGGCTCGGTACCGCGGCCGTCTACGGCCTGGGCCCGCACCGCGGCGAGGCACGGCCACCGGTGCGCCCGCTCTCGGTCCTCAGCGCCTCCCGCCAGGCGGGCGACCGCAGCGTCCTCACCGCGGGCGGTGTCGTCCTGCGCCCCCACCTCGTGTACGGCGCCGGCGACCGCTGGTTCGTCCCCGCCGTGGTCCGCCTGATCACGCGGCTGCCGCACTGGATCAACGGCGGCCGGGCCAGGCTGTCGCTGATCTCCGTCGACGACCTGGCGCGCGTCACGGCGGCCCTGGCCACCCGGCCGGACCCGCTCCCCGCCTCCGCCGTCCTGCACCCGGCCCACCCCGCCCCGGTCAGCCTGCGCGATCTCGTCACCGTGCTGTGCCGGCACCTGGACCTTCCCCTGCCGCGGGGCGACATGGCCCCGTCCGCCGCCCTGGAGCAGCTCACCGCCGCCGGCGAGGCACCGCTGGCACGCAGGCTCGCCCAGCTGGGGGTGGACCAGTGGTTCGACAGCGCCCCGCTCTGGAAGCTCGCCGGCGTCACACCGGGCCCGGCGATGACGGAGCACTTCGCGGCCTGCGCACCGTGGTACCGCCGGCACCTGATCGACACCGACGTGCTCTCGCCGACGGCTACGGCATGAGGTCGCGGCCGAAGTAGCCCAAGAGGGCAGCCTTTCGCCCGCTGACAGGGCTGCTTCGGCCCGTGGCCGGGGCGTCCCGGCCGGGGTCGGGTCGTCCCCGGCTCTCTCACGCCCCTGCGCCCCCCCTCCTCACGTTCTCCGCCTTCGCGTTCGCCGCCTTCGCGTTCTTCGTCCTCACGGCCTTCGCCTTCAGGACGCTCCTCCTCGAGAAACGGACACACCCATGCAGCCCACGCACGCCCACACCGCCCCACAGCAGCCCGCCGGCTGCCCGTTCGCGATCGACCCCACCGGCAGCGACATCCAGGGCGAGATCCGCCACCTGCGCGCCCGCGGTCCGGTGACCCGGGTGGAACTCCCCGGCGGCGTACCCGCCTGGTCCGTCACCAGCGCCGACCTGATCCGGCGACTCCTGCTCGACCCGCGCGTCTCCAAGGACGCCTACCGGCACTGGCCGGCCTGGACCGACGGCGAGGTCACCGCCGACTGGCCGTTGTCGATCTGGGTCTCCGTACAGAACATGGTCACCGCCTACGGCCCCGAGCACACCCGCCTGCGCCGCCCCGTGGCCGGCGCGTTCGGCATCCGCCGTGTGCACGCCCTGCGCCCCCGTATCGAGAAGATCGTCGGCGAGCTCCTGGACCGCCTGGCCGACCGCCTCACCGCCGGCCCGCCGGGGACCTTTGTGGACCTCCGGGAGCACTTCGCCCACCCGCTGCCCAGCAGCGTCGTCTCGGAACTCTTCGGCGTGCCCGAGACCGCCCGGGGGGAACTGCTCCACATCATCAAGGGCTTCTTCGCCACCACCTCGTCCAAGGAGGAGGCACTGGGCAACATCACCCGCCTCTACACGGCCATGAACGACCTCGTGGCCCTCAAGCGGCGGTCCCCCGGCGACGACCTGACCACCGACCTGGTCGCATCCCGCGACGACCAGGGCGGCCCGATGAGCGAGAAGGAACTCGCCGACAACCTCATCCTGTTGCTGACCGCCGGATACGAGACCACGGTCAACCTCCTCGACAACGCCGTCACCCGGCTCCTCACCCACCCCGGCCAACTCGGCCTCGTCCGCTCCGGACGGGCTACCTGGGACGACGTCGTCGACGAATCCCTGCGTCTGGACGCCCCCGGCGCACACTCCGTGCTCCGGTACGCGGTGGACGACCTGGAGATCGGCGGGGTCACCATCCCCCGCGGTGACGCGATCATGATCTCCTACGCCGCCGCCGGCCGGGACCCCGACGTCCACGGCTCGGACGCCGACCGCTTCGACGTCACCCGGGCCACCCGGAGCGAGCATCTCTCCTTCGGCCACGGCGTGCACTACTGCCTGGGCGCCCAGCTCGCCCGCCTGGAGGCGACCATCGCCCTCTCCGCCCTCTTCGAACGCTTCCCCACCCTCCGGCTCGCCGTCCCCGCCGACGAACTGCGCCCACTGGAGTCGTTCATCTCCAACGGACACCAGGAGGTGCCCGTGCGCCTCGGCCGTGACTAGCCGCCGAAAACCGCGGGGTACGCGGCGACCTGCCAACTCCCGTGTTCCTGCGAGGAATTTGTGAGACCGGTGAACACCTCTGGGACGGCGTCCGTATGTAGGGGCGCCGCTTCACTCCTGTCGGGCGCCTCGATGCTGCCCCGCAAGGAAGTCAGAGGAGTTCCATGGGACGCAACACACGAAAACGCCGTACGCCGCTGGCCACCAAGGCCATAGCCGCATCGGCGGCCCTAGCGCTCGGTGGGGGCGGGCTGATCTGGGCGAACTTCTACGCCTCGGCTCACGAGTCGGACAACCAGTCGTGGGGAGGCAACCAGACGAAGGCCGCGACGGCGCAGGTCGCGACCATCTCCTGCCCGGACGTGGGCCAGAAGCTCACCAACGTGCCGGCGCAGGCCCGCACCGAGGTCGCCGGGGAACTGGCCAACCTCGACCGCCAGATCACCGACGCCTACCAGCGTCTGGCGACCACGCGCGACGCGCAGGCCAGGGACGCGAGTTTCGTGCAGAACTCCATCCTGCAGCCGCTCCAGGACCGACGGAAGGCGATCCTCGACCGGATCAGGCTGGAGATCACCCGCGTCGGCGGCACCGCTCCCAGCAGCCTGGACACCCTGGCCACCTGCACGGCGCAGAACGCCAACCAGACCACCGCCGGTGGCCAGCAGCAGAACGGCGGCCAGCAGCAGGGCGGTCAGCAGCAGAACGGCGGCCAGCAGCAGGGCGGTCAGCAGCAGAACGGGGGCCAGCAGCAGGGGCAGAACGGCCAGCAGGGCAACATCGGCGGGCAGGCCGGCAACGGCCCGGTCGCGGCCGACTTCGTGGACATCACCAAGGTCCAGCCGAACGTCAAGGCCAAGCCGCGCGCCGGCCGCAACGCCTCGACCGGCACCTTCACCACGCGCTGCGGTGTGAACGCCAACAAGAACCACAACACCGACAACGTGATCGTGGCGCCCGGTGTGGCCAACGGCGCGCACCACCTGCACGACTACGTCGGCAACCAGAAGGTCAACGCCTTCTCCAGCAACCAGACGTTCCTCCAGGCCGGCACCAGCTGCCAGAACCAGAGCGACCTGTCGTCGTACTACTGGCCGGTCGTCCGCGTCCAGGACGGCACCCAGGACTTCGACCAGAACGCAGACGGCGGTGGCAAGGAGGGCAACGTCGGCCGCATCCTGACCCCGGTGCAGGCGCAGATCAAGTACGTGGGCAGCCCGCGGAGCAAGGTCGTGGCGATGCCGCAGTTCCTGCGGATCATCACCGGTGACGCCAAGACCACCACCAACGGTCTGGCCAACGCCAACGCGCACTGGAGCTGCACCGGCTTCGAGAACAAGGTCCAGCTGACCACGCAGTACCCGATCTGCCCGCAGGGCAGCAAGGTGGTGCGCACGTTCGCCTTCCAGAGCTGCTGGGACGGCCAGAACGTCGACAGCGCCAACCACCGCACGCACGTCGCGTTCGCCGACGCCAACGGCAACTGCCAGAACGGCTTCAAGGCGATCCCGCAGCTGACGATGCGCCTGGTGTACAACATCACGCCGCCCACCGTCCAGAACGGCCAGGTGAAGAACGCCTACGCGGTGGACGGGTTCCCGGAGCAGCTGCACAAGGCGGCCACGGACCACGACGACTTCATCAGCGTCACGAAGAACGGTCTGGCCAACAAGATCGCCAACTGCATCAACCGCGGGCAGAACTGCTCGTGATCCCGTAACGGGCACATGACAGAAGGCCGGTGACGAACCCCCCTCCCGTCACCGGCCTTCGTCGTGCCCGGCCGCGCCGTCAGCCGCTGTGCGCGTGATGGTCGGCGCCGTCCTCCAGGTCGCCGCCGAGCGTGCCGCGCAGCGCCTTGACCACCCCGTCGTCGCCGACGGCGACCCATTTGCGGCCGACCAGGTAGTGGCCGCCGTAGTCCTTCGCGTCGTTGATCCACTCGCGCTGCCCGCGGTCGGTGGCGAAGGTGGCGAGGATGAATTTGCCCTTGCCGGTGCGGCAGATGGCCTGGCGGATCTCGTCCGCGTCGGTCTGCATGTTCGGCTCGCACTTCACCTCGGCGGCCAGATGCTCCAGGCTGCCGGTCGCGGTGGGCGGCACGGACTCCGTCTTGTCGCCCGAGCCGCAGCCCGCCAGCGTCAGCACGGCCGCGGCGCCGAGCAGCAGTCCTGTCAACCTCATCTGTTCCTCCGGTCTGGTGTGCCAAGCATGCCCCAGCGCCTTCGGATACGGCTCCCGCGGGCGCTGCGCTCAAATCCCGTGACCGGGCACGCACGGGTGTGCGAAGGTGACGCGGTGAACCAGAACTGGGAAGACCGCGTGGCCGCCGCCTGGGCCGCCTTCGATGAGTACCCGGAGGAGCGCGCGCACGAGTTCCGCGCGCTGATCGACGCCCTCGTCGCCGAACTGCCGGACGACAGCCCGCTGGGGCCCTTCGAGCAGGCCTGCGCCTGGGACTCCACGGGCCACTCCGACAAGGCGGTGCCGCTGTACCGGGAGGCGCTGGCCCGCGGGCTCAGCGGCTACAAGGGCCGCCGGGCCAGGATCCAGCTGTCGAGTTCGCTGCGCAACATCGGTCAGGCGGAGGAGGGCGTCAAGCTGCTCACACCCGAACTGGACGCGCCGTCCGACGAGTTGGACGACGCGGTACGGGCCACCCTCGCCCTGTGCCTGTCCAGTCTCGGCCGCGACCGCGAGGGCCTGTCCCTGGTGCTCGGCGCGCTCGCCCGGCATCTGCCACGCTACCAGCGGTCGATGGCGAACTACGCGCGGGCCCTGGTCGAACCCCCGGTGTGAACCACTCGTCCGGCGGTGACCAACCGCCGGCTCGCTCGTTCTCCCGGACGTGCAGTCACAGGATGTATCCCAGCGTCACGCACCCTCCCCCGCCGGGAGCACCGGCCCGGTCGACGTCGAACGGGCCGAGGCCGCGCTCGTCGAGCACTACCCCCGGCTGGTCCGGCTCGCCTACCTGGTGCTGCCGCCGGGCCTCGGCCGCAGCCGCCGGGTCCTGACCGCACACGCCCTCGCCCAGCGCGCCCTGCCCCAAAGGCGCACAGAGCCGTCCGTGATCCCGGCCCAGGCCTCCGGCCGGGAGGGCGACCCCGGGTACGCCTACCTGCGCGAGCGGGTCCTGCGCACGGCCCTGGAGGCGGCGCGCCCCCGCAAGGTCCTGCCCCGGTTCGGCCAGCTGCCGCCGCTGCTCCCCCAGGTGTGGGGCCTCAGACTGTTCCCGCGCACCGGCGGTGCCGACGAACTCGCCCTGGACCAGCGGCTGTCCGCCCTGTCCGGCCCGGCCCGCGCCGCCTACGTCCTGCGCGGCCTGGAGAAGCTCCCCGACCCGGACATCCGCGACCTCCTCGACGCGGCCGGGGTGACCGACCCGGGCGGCGCGCTGGCCGCGGCGAACAGCGTGCCCATGCAGCCGGGGCTGCTCTCCTCCGCCGAGTTCGACCCGTGCTCGCTCCAGGCGCGGCCCACCGATCTGGTGCGGCGCCGCCAGCACACCAAGGCCGCCCTCGCCGCGGCGGCGGCGCTCGCGGTGTGCGGCGCGCTGGTCGCCCTGCCCGGCGGCGGCTGGGGCCCGGACGGCGCCGCCGCTCCCTCCTACGCCGAGAACCCGGCCGCCGAGGCCGCCCTCGACCCCGGCAAACTGACCCGGATCTCCCCCGCCGCCTGGCGGACCTCGGCCCGCACCGACTTCTCCGTGTGGCCCGCGCGCGGCCCGCTCACCGGCGACAAGGCGCTGCTGCGCCGCGCCCTCGCCGTCTGGGCCCGCCCCGGGGAGACGGTCCGCGTCTCGGCGACCCCGGGCACCCAGACCGGTGGCCCGGCCGGTCCGCCCCAGCTGCTGTACGCGGGCGAGGTCGACGCCGCCCGGGTGGTGATCCTCTACGACGGCCTGCGCATCGCCCGCTACGCCGAGCCGAGGAACGGCACGCAGGGCGCGGCGCTGGACTTCGCCCGGGTCGACGGCGCGACGGGCGCCGGGGCGAGCGCGCTGGTGCTGGGCCGCTCGGACGGCAACGTCCGCTATCTGACCGCCCCGTGGGTGACGAAGGCGGCCCAGCGGGACCTGACGAAGCCGGACGCGGACGCGACGCCGCTCACCCTCACCGACGGCGTCACCGCGCCGCTGGCCAGCCCCGCCGTGCGGACCGGCAGGTGCACCTCGTGGACCGTGCTCCAGCTGACCGACGCCTCCGGCACCCGGCTCACCACCGACCTCGGCGAGCTGGTCCCGGCCCACCTCACGGCGGGGCGGCCCGGCGAGGCCGGGGAGGCGTCCGGTGCGCGCGGCCTGCGCACCTGGGCGCCGTTCGCCTGCTCCCTGGCGGCCGAGCGCTCGTCGGGCATCCGGAGCGTCAACGCCTGGGCGTACGCCGAGCAGCCACTGCCCGAAGGCAGCGGATCCGGAGCCTGGGTGTGCACCCGGGCGGAGACCTGGCGCGGTGACGGCACGGCCGCGCTGGCCCAGTTCCGCACGCCGGGCGGAGCGGCCGGGGCGGTCGTCGCCAAGGGCACGGATGTGCCGGCCTGCGGGCCGCGCGATCCCCATGTGCTGGCCGGGGTGCTGTGGAAGTCGGCGGCGGGGACCTGGTACCTGCTGGCGGCGGGCAGCGAGGGCACGTCGTCGGTCTCCGCGACGGGCGGGGTGACGGCGTCCGGGCAGGGGCCGCTGCTGGCCGTCCGGGCGGAGCGAGGGGCGCGGGCGGACCTGAAGGGGACGCTGACGGACGGGCGGGAGATCACCGGCCTGCGCTAGACATGTGATCACGTGCGGCCGGAACCGATCGGTAAAGTGTTCGCATGAGTACCGGGGTTCGCCGCAGGATGGGCGTCGAGGAACGTCGTCAGCAACTGATCGGCGTCGCCCTCGACCTGTTCAGCCGACGCTCGCCCGACGAGGTCTCCATCGACGAGATAGCCTCGGCGGCGGGCATCTCACGGCCGCTCGTCTACCACTACTTCCCGGGCAAACTCAGCCTGTACGAGGCGGCGTTGAGGCGCGCCTCGGAGGATCTCGCGAGCCGCTTCACCGAGCCCCGCGAAGGTCCGCTGGGCGCCCGGCTGCTGCGCGTGATGGGCCGTTTCTTCGACTTCGTGGACGAGCACGGCCCCGGTTTCTCGGCCCTGATGCGCGGCGGGCCGGCCGTCGGCTCCACGACGACCAACGCGCTGATCGACTCCGTCCGGCAGGCCGCGTACGACCAGATCCTGTCGCACCTGGGCGTGGCCGAGGCCTCCCCGCGCCTGGAGCTGGTCGTCCGCTCCTGGATCTCGCTCGTCGAGTCCACGGCGCTGATCTGGCTGGACGGCCGGCGCATCCCGCGCGCCGAGCTGGAGAAGCAGCTCGTGCACGACTTCGCCGCGCTGGCCGCCGTCGGCGCCGCCCACGACGAGGACATGGCCGTCCTGCTGCGGACCATGGTGAAGGACGAGCCGGCCGACGGCCCCGTCGCGGAGCTGGTCGGCCGGCTGCTGTCCCTGGCGCCCTGACCTACCGGTCGAACTTCCGGTACGACGGGTCGAGGTCGCGGATCTCGGCGGAGGCGTGCAGGGTGAACGCCGCGTCCGCCACATGCGCGCGGAGCAGCTCCAGGACCGTCTCCGTCAGCCTCGCCTTGGTCTCCTCGCCGCGTCCGGCGAGGAGCCCGATCGTCACGTGCACGACGGCGTGCCCGCGCGCCTCGTACCCGAACACCGTGTACGCGCTCGGCCGGAACTGCGTCTTGCAGGCCTCCGGCTTCGCCGCCGCGATCTCCACGGTCGCCTCGTGCAGTGCCCGCGCGAAGCCCGCGCGGTCGAAGGCGCCCTCCATGGTGGCGGAGTAGTCGATGGTGATCTGCGGCATGCGCACTCCTGTTCTACGGCAACGGCCTCAGCCTAGTTCCCCGCCCGGGTGAACACCGCGACGGTCCGCGCGGGCACCGTGAACGTGCCCGAGCCGGCCGCGTAGGAGGCGGTCCTCACCACCTCGTCGGCGCCCGCCGCCTGCACCGGGTGCAGCCGGTACGGCGTCCCGGCGAGGGCGCCGATCGTCTGCTCCTGCCGCTGTGGGGTGGCGTTGAAGACGACGACCAGGTCACCGAGGCGCATGGTGATCACGCCCGGCGTCTCGTCCTTCCCGGACAGCGGGAACGACAGCTGTTCCTGCACCCGCGCGGCCGTCCCCAGCGAGAACGCCTTCTCGGTCGTACGGATCCTCAGCAGGTCCCGGTAGGCGGCCGAGGCGCCCGTGATCTGCTCGCAGCCGACCTTGACCGTGCTCAGCAGCGGCCTCGCGCGGTCCCACTTGGACTGGTTGTCGGCCGCCGGGGGCAGTCCGCGCCCGAAGCCGTTGCCGTCGGCGCAGTTCCAGTGGATGGCGTTGAACCAGTCCCCGCTGTCGAAGGAGTTGCGGTCCAGCGACTTCGAGCGCAGCAGGTCGGTGCCCGCCTGGGAGAGCGCGGGTCCCTGGGAGAGGGCGGCCGTGGCCATGGCGAGGACCTGCATCCGGGCCCGGTCGGACGCGGACGTGTCCTTCGGCAGCTTGTAGGTCAGCGCGTCGAACAGGGACTCGTTGTCGTGCGCGTCCACGTAGGCGAGGGCGTCGCCGGGCGCGTCCGCGTACCCGGCGGGCGCGCCGTTGTAGTCGACCCCGGCGCCGGTCACCTCCTTGCCGTCGGTGTCCGTGAACCGGTACCGGGCCAGGTTGCCGGTCAGGCCGACCTTGATCAGGTCCTGGTAGTGCAGCAGGCGTGCCTTCTGCTCCTCCTTCGTGCCGTTGGCCGTGGAGGCGTTGGGGTCGGTGTACAGCCCGGACGCGAAGCCCTGGACGCCGGGGTCCTCGTCGAAGGGGCCGCCGCCGCGCACCGCGTCACGGGCGCGGTCGGAGAAGGTGGCGATGCCGGTGCCGGCCATGTTGGCCTGCGTGGCCTGCACGAACCGGGCGTCGTTCGCGACCTCGCCGAAGTTCCAGCCCTCGCCGTACAGGATGATCTTCTTGCCGTCGACGCCGTCCTTCTGAAGGGTCAGCGCGTCCAGGGCCTTGCGGACGGCCAGGATGTTGGCCTTCGGGTGGTGGCCCATGAGGTCGAAGCGGAACCCGTCGACCTTGTACTGCCTGGCCCAGGTGACGATCGAGTCCACCACCAGCTTGCCCATCATCGCGTTCTCCGGCGCGGTGTTGGCGCAGCAGGTGCTGGTGGCCACCGAGCCGTCGGCGAGGAGCCGCTGGTAGTAGCCGGGCACGATCCGGTCGAGGACGCTGGTCACCGCCTGGCCGCTTGCCGCGGTGTGGTTGTAGACGACGTCCATGACGACCCTGAGCCCGTCCTGGTTGAGCGCCTGCACCATCTTCCGGAACTGGACGGTACGGGCCGTGCCGTCCGGGTCGGTGGCGTACGAACCCTCGGGGACCGTGTAGTGGTACGGGTCGTAGCCCCAGTTGTAGGCGTCCTTGGCGGCGGTCCTCGCCACGCACTCCTGCTGCTTGTCGGAGTCGGCCGGATAGGAGGCCAGGTCGCAGTCCGGGGTCGCCTGGTCGGCCTTCTTCTCGGGGATCGTGGCGATGTCGAAGGCGGGCAGCAGGTGGACGTACGACGTCCCGGCCCGGGCGAGCGCCCGGAGGTGCTTCGAACCGTCGCTGCTCTTGTCGGTGAAGGCCAGGTAGGTGCCCGGGTGCCGCGCGGTGCGGTCCTCGACGGAGAAGTCCCGGATGTGCAGCTCCTGGATCTGCGCGTCCTTCAGCGGAACGGCCCTGGGCTTGCGCAGGGCCGACCAGCCGGCCGGGGCGAGGGACGGGTCGTTCAGGTCCACGACCAGGCTGCGCTCGGAGTTCGCGGTGAGCGCGACCGAGTACGGGTCGGTGACCTTGTTGGTGACCCGCTTGCGGACGCTGGGCGCCCACACCGTGACGGCGTACCGGTAGGGCTTGCCCTTCCAGGAGGCGGGGCCGGTGACGGACCAGACGCCGGTGGTGTCGTTCCGGTGCATCGGCACGGCCTTGCCGTCCAGGTCGAGCCGCACGGACTGGGCCGTCGGCGCCCAGACGGAGAGCGTGGGCCTGCCGTCGTGGAAGACCGGGCCCAGCTTCGCCTTGGTGGCGCCGGGGTAGAGGTCGTCCAGCACGCCGGCGATCTGCACGCCGGTCGCCGCGAGCACGGCGCCGTTGGCGGCGCGCTGCGAGGCGACGAGCTGACCCCTGACGGCCTCGCGGACCCGGTCGCGGTCGCGCGGGTCGACGGACCAGGCGGTGTAGTCCTTCAGGTGGGGGAACCTCGCCTTCTGGGCGTCGGTCAGCGCGGTCTTCTCCAGCCGGATCCAGCGCTCGTCGTCACTGGTCAGCGTGCCGTCCTTGACGGCGATCGAGCCGTCGCGGGAGTACAGCAGCTGGGTGGAGGCGGCGCCGTCGACGCCGTTCCAGGCGAGGGTGTTCCGGTCGATCCAGATCGCCTTGGAGGTGGTCAGGTCCAGCGCGGCGGCACTGCCGGCCGGCTGGGGCAGCAGGTACCGCTCCTGGCCGTTCACCAGCCACACCTCGTTGCCTGCTGCCTTGAGGTCCAGGGACTGGTCGGCCGGGAGATCCTTCTCGTCGCCCTTGTGGATGATGTAGCTGAGGCTGGTGGCACCCTCGGTGAGCGGCACCTCGAAGACCGCGCCATAGGCATCAGTCTTCACCGGCTGCAGCGGGCTCGACCAGTCGGTGGGATGCGCGGCACCCGTCCAGACGTGCAGGCCCCAGCCGGCGTAGTCCCCGTCGGCGCGGTGGTAGTGCAGGACGGCCTTGGTCTTGTCCTGGGCGGGGTAGTCGGGCCGTTCGGTCCGTACCTCGGCCTTGCCCTGCTCGATCCACACCTCACCCGCCCGGGTGACGTCGATGGACCGGTCGGCGGAGACGTCCTTGGTGCCGTCCTTGTCGATGACCAGGAAGCCGACGGTGGAGGCGCCGGGCTTGAGCTTGACGTAGGCGAAGGCGCCGTAGGCGTCCCGGCCCACGAAGGGGTGGCTGGCGGGCCAGTTCGTGGCCTCGCCGTCGGCGAGGTCGCCCCAGGCGTACAGGCCCCAGTCGGCGTAGTCGCCGTCCGCGCGCTTGTAGTGGACGATCGCGTAGTCCCGGGAGGAGGCCGTGGGGACCTCGGGCGCGGGCGGGGTGCCGGTGGTGCTGCCGGCCGTGGCGCTCGCGGTGCGCCCGGCGGAGTCGACGACGACGGCCTTGTAGCGCAGGGCGGTGCCGGCGGGCACGTCCGTGCCGAGGGTCTGGGTGACCTTGTAGGGGGCGTGGTCGGCGGAGCCGAGCGTGCGCCACCTGCCGTCGCCCACCTGGGCGGCGAAGACGACGCGGTTGAGCTGTCCGCCGGTGACGTCCGCGCTCACTTCCACGGTGCCGGTGGCGCCGGGAGCGGGGGCGGTCAGGGTGAGGGACGGCTTGGCGGCGGGGGCGGCGAGCTTCCCGGCCGCCTTGTAGACGACGGCGGCGCCGGCCGGGACGGTGACGGTGACTTTCCTGTCGGCGTCGGACGTCACCGAGCCGGTGGCGCTGTAGACGCCCCGGTACGACATGTCCGCGGATCCGGTGGCGAACGTCGCCGTCTTCTCGGAGCCGGCGTTGTTGAAGGCGACGACGTACTCCTGGCCCGTCCGGGCGTCGGTGCGCGTGAAGGCGTAGACACCGGGTCCGTCGGCCGCGTACCGCTCGGTCTGCACTCCGTCGGTCAGGGCCGGGTTGGCCTTGCGGAGCTTCGCAAGCGCGGCGATCTGCCGGTACAGCGGGGCCTTCGGGTCGTAGGCGGCGCTCGCGTGGGTGCGGTCGGTGCCGATCTCGTCGTCGTCCAGGTAGTCGGCGACCTTGGAGGCGAACATGGTCTGGCGGGCGTCCTTGTCGCCGCCGGAGCCGGTGAAGCCCTGCTCGTCGCCGTAGTAGACGACCGGGTTGCCCCGGCTGAGGAACATCAGCTCGTTGGCGAGCCGGTCCTTCTTCAGGATCTCGGCGTCGGTCGCCCTCGGGTTGTCCTGCTTCAGGAAGTACCCGATGCGGCCCATGTCGTGGTTGCCGAGGAAGGTGACCTGCTCGTAGGCGTTGGCCTTGTCGGTCGTGTACGTGTAGTCGTCACCGAAGACGCCCGCGAGCCTGCGCGCGCTGCCGCCCTGGGAGGCGTAGGCGCGGGCCGCGTCCTGGAAGGGGAAGTCGAGGGTGGCGTCCAGCCGGCCCTGGGTGACGTACGGGGAGGTGACGGCGGTGTCGGCGGAGTAGACCTCGCCGAACATGAAGAAGTTCTTCCGCCCGCGTTCGGCCGCGTACCGGTCCAGCGCGGTGGCCCACTGGGTCCAGAACTCCATGTTCACGTGCTTGACGGTGTCGATCCGGAAGCCGTCGACGGCGAAGTCCCGCACCCACCGCTCGTAGATCTTCTCCATTCCGTGGACGACCTCGGGACGCTCGGTCCACAGGTCGTCCAGGCCGGAGAAGTCGCCGTAGGTGGTGGACTCGCCGGAGTACGTGGAGTCGCCCCGGTTGTGGTACATCGCCGGGTCGTTGAGCCAGGCCGGGACCTTGCTGCCGCTGGTGGCCCTCGGGGTGTACGGGAAGGAGCCGGTGCCGACGTGCGGGAACGTGCGGTGGCCGTCGGCGTAGTCGGCGTCGTCGAAGGGCCTGCCGTCCTTCGTCAGGTACGGGAAGGCGCCCTTGGACAGGTAGCCGTAGGACTTCTCGTCGTAGTCCACGACGTCGGCTGTGTGGTTGGTGATGACGTCGAAGAAGACCTTCATGCCCTTGGCGTGGGCCTTGGAGATGAGGGACTTGAGGTCGTCGTTGGTGCCGAAGTGCGGGTCGACCTGGGTGAAGTCGGTGATCCAGTACCCGTGGTAGCCGGCCGAGGCGTTGCTGCCGCTGCCCTGCACCGGGCGGTTCTTGAAGATGGGCGCCAGCCAGATGGCGGTGGTGCCGAGCCCCTTGATGTAGTCCAGCCGCCTGGTCAGGCCCTTGAGGTCGCCGCCCTGGTAGAAGCCCTTGTCGGTGGGGTCGTACCCGGTGGACAGGCGGGAGCCGGTCAGGCCGCCCCTGTCGTTGGAGGTGTCCCCGTTGGCGAAGCGGTCCGGCAGGACGAAGTAGAACTGCTCGCGGGTGTCGTCGTGCCGGGCGGGCACGGCGGCGAGCTTCGCGTCCGAGGGGGGCGCGGGCGGGGTGGCCGCGCGGGCGGCCGACGGCTGGAGCAGCGCGGCGGCGAGGGCGACGGCGGTGACGGCCGCGGCCCGTCCGCGGTGCGGGGTGCGGCGCCTGCGCGGCGCCGGCCATCTCGGTATCACAGGGGGTGACTCCTTGCGAGGGCGGATGAGGGTTTGCAGCAAGGTGCGTGAAACCTCCCGTAAGAGGTTTCACGCTCCGTCAGGCGTCCGGTCAGCAGCTCGACTTGCCGGCGTAGAGCGCCAGGGCCGTGTTCGAGCCGAGGGTGGCGGTGAACTGTCCGCTGGAGTTCACGGTCACCGGGGTGTTGTTCTGCACGTTGCAGTACGTCC
This sequence comes from Streptomyces sp. NPDC004658, assembly GCF_040609555.1. Lineage (NCBI taxonomy): Bacteria > Bacillati > Actinomycetota > Actinomycetes > Kitasatosporales > Streptomycetaceae > Streptomyces > Streptomyces sp. NPDC004658. The sequence continues at coordinate 9,888 of NZ_JBEXKG010000059.1, read as the reverse complement.
CGGCCGGCAGGGACGTCTGGTAGGTGCGGGTCAGGGACGAGGACTCGTGGTTGATCGCCACGTAGCCCTTGCTCCCCCGGCCGAACGCGATGGCGTTGTTGCCGTTGTCCCACCAGTTGGTGACCGCCTGGCCGCGGGTCGCGTTGCGGAAGGCGACCATGGACCTGATCTCCGGCCAGGCGTGCTGGCACTTCCACCCGTCCTGCCAGCAGGCGTTCACCTGGCCGCCGTTGGGCGGGCCGGCGTCGGCGTCCGACCACTCGTAGCCGGAGTTGATGTCCGGGGCGCCGTACGGCCAGGCGAGCATGAAGACGTTGGCCAGGGTGTAGTCGGCGCCGCTCTTGTAGTTCAGCGTGCTGCCGTTGCGCTCGGTGTCGTGGTTGTCGACGAAGACGCCCGCGACCGAACTGCTCAAGTAGCCCCAGCCCTCCCCGTAGTTGTTCAGGTAGGCCAGCTTCTCGCTGGTGAAGACGCGCTTGAGGTCATAGGCGTAGCGGAACTCCTGGACGTCTCCGTTGCCGGTGTACTCGGAGGGCTGGACGGCCTCGCCCGCGCCGTAGATGACCTCCTGCTTCCAGTAGGCGGACGGGTTGGTCAGGCGGCTCTTGATGTTCGCCAGGTCCCCGGCCGGGATGTGCTTGGCCGCGTCGATGCGGAAGCCGTCGACACCGAGGCCGAGCAGGTCGTTCATGTACCCGGCGATCGTCTTGCGGACGTACTCCTCGCCGGTGTCCAGGTCGGCGAGCCCGACGAGTTCGCAGTGCTGGACGTTCCAGCGGTCGGAGTAGTTCGACACCTGGGAGGTGCAGTCGTCGAAGTCGTAGACCGAGTACAGGCCGGGGTAGTCGTACTTCGTGTACGACGAGCCGCCGGTGCCGGTGCCGCTGCCCGCCGACATGTGGTTGACCACGGTGTCGACGACGACCTTCACACCGGCCGCGTGGCAGGTGTTCACCATGTTCTGGAACGCCGCGCGGTTGCCGAGGCGGCCCGCGATCTTGTACGAGACGGGCTGGTACGACGTCCACCACTGCGCCCCCTGTATGTGCTCGGCGGGCGGGGAGACCTGGACGTATCCGTAGCCGGCGGGGCCGAGGGCGGTGGTGCACTCCTTGGCCACCGAGGCGTAGTTCCACTCGAACAGGACGGCGGTGACGTCCTTGGTGCCGGGCGGGGAGGCCTCGGCGGCCGTCGGGGTCATGCCAACCAGAGCCGCGGCCGTGAGGGCGACCGCCGTGGGGAGGGTTCTGCGTGCCATGTGGGGTTCCTTCGACGTTGAAGGCAACTGGACCGCTGAAGGGGCTTGCTGAAATCTTTCAGCAAACTTGCGGTGACGCAGATGTTAAAGGCCCGCTGGCCGAAAGGCAGCGGGCCGTTGTGAACTTGATGCAAGAACTTTCAGACGGGGCCTCAGACCCGGCCCCGCGTCCGGCTGTCAGTCCGCCGTCGTCCACCAGACCGTGGTGTCGGCGGGCACCTTCGTCTCGCCGTCCGCCTCGGTCACCTCACCGCTGGTGAGCAGGACACGGCCGTACGAGGGGGTCGTCACCGACTCGCCCGTGGTGTTCGCCACGCACACGAAGTCCCCGCGCCGGAAGGCCAGGACGCCCTCGGGCGCCCGCAGCCACTCCACCGCCTCCCCCGCGCCGAGGTCCGGATGGGCGCGGCGCGCGCGCAGCGCGGCCCGGTACAGCTCCAGCGTGGAGCCGGGGTCGCCGGTCTGCGCCGCCACGCTCAGCCCGGCCCAGTCGGCGGGCTGCGGGAGCCAGCTGCCGCCGCTGCCGAAGCCGTAGGAGGAGCCCTCGCGGGTCCACGGGATCGGGACCCGGCAGCCGTCGCGGAAGCCGTCCTGGCCGGCGCCCCGGAAGTACGCCGGGTCCTGGCGCACCTCGTCGGGCAGGTCCACGACGTCCGGGAGGCCCAGTTCCTCGCCCTGGTAGATGTACGCCGAGCCGGGCAGGGCGAGCATCAGGAGGGTGGCCGCGCGGGCGCGGCGCAGGCCCAGCTCCCGGTCCCCCGCCGTGCGGATCTGGGTGCCGAGGCCGGGCGGGTTGGCGAAGCGGGTGGCGTGCCGGGTGACGTCGTGGTTGGACAGCACCCAGGTGGCGGGTGCGCCGACCGGGCGCATGGCCTCCAGGGTGCGGTCGATGACGGTCCGCAGCTCCGCCGCGTCCCACTCCGCGCTCAGGTACTGGAAGTTGAAGGCCTGGTGCAGTTCGTCGGGGCGGACGTAGTTGGCGGTGCGCTCGACGGTCGGGGTCCAGGCCTCGGCGACGAAGATCCTCTCCCCCGCGTACTCGTCGAGGATCTTTCGCCACTGGCGGTAGATCTCGTGCACGCCGTCCTGGTCGAAGAACGGCATGACATCGTTGCCCAGCAGCTTCAGCTGGTCGTGCGCGCCGAGGTCGGGCAGGCCGTCGGCCTTGACCAGGCCGTGGGCCACGTCGATGCGGAAGCCGTCCACGCCCATGTCCAGCCAGAACCGCAGGATGGAGCGGAACTCGTCGCCGACGGCCGGGTGGTTCCAGTTGAAGTCCGGCTGCTCGGGGGCGAAGAGGTGCAGGTACCACTCCCCGTCGGCCACGCGCGTCCAGGCCGGGCCGCCGAAGATGGACTCCCAGTCGTTGGGCGGCAGTTCGCCGTTCGTCCCCTTGCCGGGGCGGAAGTGGTAGCGCTCGCGCAGCGGGGAGCCGGGGCCTTCGGCGAGGGCGCGCTTGAACCACTCGTGCTGGTCGGAGGAGTGGTTCGGGACCAGGTCCACGATGATGCGCAGGCCGTGCGCGTGGGCGTCGCGGATCAGCGCGTCGGCGTCCAGCAGGGTGCCGAACATGGGGTCCACGGCACGGTAGTCGGCGACGTCGTAGCCGGCGTCGGCCTGCGGGGAGGCGTAGAAGGGGCTGAGCCACACGGCGTCGACACCCAGGTCACGCAGATAGGGCAGGCGGGAGCGTACGCCCTCCAGGTCGCCCATGCCGTCGCCGTTGCTGTCGGCGAAGCTGCGCGGATAGACCTGGTAGATGACCGCGTCCCGCCACCAGTCGCGGCGGTCGGCGACGGTGGCGGTGGAGTGGCGGGCCGGTGCGGCGGAGTGCTGCTGGCTCATGGCGTCCTTGATACGTAACTGGGGCATGGTGGGCAGTCGGTGGGTGCGGCGGCGAGGCGGGCCGCGGTGTCAGCGGGGTCTGGGGACGCAGCGGCCCGCCTGGTCGGTCGTGGGCGTCAGCCCTTGGTGCCGCCGGCGGTGAGGCCGGTGACGAGGTTCTTCTGCACGAGGTAGAAGAACACGGTCACGGGTATCGCGATCAGCACCGCGGTGGCGGCCATGTAGTTCCACTGGGCGTCGTGCTCGCTGACGAAGGTCTGGAGGCCGACGGCGAAGGTGTACTTGGAGTCGTCCAGCAGGAAGGTGGTCGCGAAGGCGACCTCGCCGACGGCGGTGATGAAGTTGTAGAACGCGGCCACGGCCAGGCCCGGGCGGGCCAGCGGCAGGATGAGCCGGAAGAAGGTGCCGAAGGGGCTGAGCCCGTCCACGCGCCCGGCCTCGTCGATCTCGAAGGGGATGGTGTCGAAGTACCCCTTGAGCAGCCAGGCGCTGTACGGGACGGCGGTGGTGCAGTTGATGAGGATCAGCGCCCAGTAGGTGTCGATGAGACCGAGCTCGCTGAAGATCTCGTACATCGGCACGATGAGGACGGCGATCGGGAAGGCCTGGGTGAGCAGCAGGACCCACATCAGCTGCTTGTAGCCGGGGAAGCGCATCCGGGAGACCGCGTAGCCGGTGGTGGCGGCGACGAGGACACCGATGAAGGTCGTGCCGAGGGCGACGATCATCGTCGACTTGAACCAGTCGAGGAAGCCGGTGTGCTCCAGCACGAAGCTGTAGTTCGAGAAGGTCAGCTTGCTCGCGATCCCGCCCGGGTGCAGGTAGTCCTCCTTGTCCGGGCCGAGGGACAGGTAGAACAGCCAGGCCACCGGTGCCAGGGCGATCAGGCTCGCCACGGCGAGGCCGCCGTGCAGCAGGGCAGCGCCGGCCGGGCCGCGCTCGCCGCGCCGGCGCACGCGGCGCCGGGGCGCGGGTGCGGGGGCCGGGGCGGTCTCGGTCGTGTCCAGGGTCGTGGTGCTCATGGCGGCGGCTCCTGCGGCGTCAGACGGCGAGCTGGTCATTGCGCTTCAGCCAGCGGAAGTAGAAGGAGGTGAAGACGGTCAGGATCGACAGCAGCAGCACGCCGTAGGCGGCGGACTGGGCGAAGTCGCGCGGCTGCTGGCCGAAGCCCAGCTGGTAGGCCCAGGTGACGAGGATCTGGGCGTCCGGGGCGGAGTTCTTGCCGAACAGCAGGAAGATGATGACGAACTGGTTGAAGGTCCAGATGATGCCGAGCAGCACGACGGTGGAGCTGACCGAGCGCAGGCCGGGCAGGGTGACGTGCCGGAACCGCTGCCAGGCACTGGCGCCGTCCATCTCGGCGGCCTCGTAGAGGGAGGAGTCGATGGACTGCAGGCCGCCGAGCAGGGACAGCATCATGAACGGCACACCGCACCAGGTGTTGACCATGATCGCCGCGAACCGCTGCCAGAAGGTGTCCTCCAGCCACTCCGGCTGGGGCAGGTGGAGGGCGCCGAGGATCTGGTTGAGCACGCCGGAGTCGGCCAGCATGATCCGCCAGGAGAAGACGGTGACGAAGGTCGGCACGGCCCAGGGCAGGACGAGCAGCAGCCGGTAGACGGTACGGCCGCGCAGCTTCTGGTTGAGCATGAGCGCGAGGCCGAGGCCGATGCCGTAGTGCAGGGCGACGCACGCCACCGTCCAGAACACGGTCCACAGGAAGTGCGACCAGAACCGGTCGTACGCCGTCGGGCCGAACAGGATGTCCCGGTAGTTGTCCAGGCCGATGAACTTGTAGGTGGCGTCGATGTGGTTGACGCCGATCGTGCGCGCCGAGTTCAGGCTGTTGGCGTCGGTGAGGGTGAGGTAGAAGCCCCGCACCAGCGGATAGCCCACGAGGACACCGAGCACGACGACCACCGGGGCGATCATCGCGTAGGCGTACCAGTACCTCTGGAAACCGTTTCTGACGCGCTGCCCCAGCCCGGGCCGAGGCGCGCGGTCACCGCGGCGCTTGCCGGTCGCGCGGTCGATGGCGACTGTCATGGTTCGACACCTTCAAAGATCAAGGGTTTGGGCCGGGCACAGGGCGGTGGCCGTCGGATCCCTCCCCCCGTTCTCGCAGGAGGGATCCGACGGCCACGCGGGCTCACTTGCTGAAGCCGCTCACCAGCTTGGAGATGGCCAGCTCGGCGTTGCCCAGACCCTTGTCGAGCGACTCCTTGCCGCTGGCGATCTTGGGCAGCTCGGTGTCGAGCGGACCCCACAGGGAGCTGTACTCGGGCAGCGCCGGACGGGGCTGGGCGGCGGCGAGGACGCCCTGGTAGCCGGCGATGCCCGGGTCGGCCTTGACCTTGTCGGTGTAGGCGTCGGAGCGGGTGGGCAGGGTGGAGTTCTTCAGGGCGATGGTCTCTTGGGACTGCGCCGAGGTCATGAACTTGACGAACTTCAGTGCCGCCTCCTGGTGGGCCTTGTCCGAGCCGGCGTAGACCGAGAGGTTGTGGCCGCCGGTCGGGGCGCCCGCCTTGCCGGTGGAGCCGGCCGGGACGGTGGCGATGCCGAGGTTGGACTTGTCCTTGAAGGCGCTGCCCTTGTAGAAGTTCGTGATCTCCCAGGGGCCCTGGATGATCGCGGCGACCTTGCCGTTGACGAAGGCGTCCTGGATGTGGGCGTAGGCGTCGGCGGTGGCGTCGGCCTTGTGCAGGCCCTTGCCGGAGAACAGGCTCAGCCAGGTGCCGTAGGCCTTCTTGGCGGCGGGCGAGTCCACCGTGATCTTCTTGGCGGCGGCGTCGACGGTGTCGGTGCCCTCGCCGTAGAGGAAGGTCTGGGCGTAGTAGGCCTGGGTGGAGCCCCAGTAGCCGTCGACCTTCGCCTTGTCCTTGATCTTGGCGGCGTCGGCCTTCAGCTCGTCCCAGGTCTTGGGGGCCTCGGTGATGCCGGCCTTCTTGAACAGGGCCTTGTTGTACACCAGCGCGAGGGTGTCGGTGACCAGCGGCACGCCGTAGGTCTTGCCCTCGTACTGGGCCTGCTTGATCAGGTTCGGCTCGAACTTGCCCTGGTCGGCGAGGGCCTCGGTGCCGTCGAGGGGCAGGAAGAAGCCCTTCTTGGCGAAGGCGGGGGTCCAGCCGACCTCGGAGCGCAGCACGTCCGGGGCGCCCTTGGCGCCGGCGGCGGTGTCGAACTTGTTCTGCGCCTGGTCGAAGGGGACGTTGACGTACTTGACCTTGATGTCCTTGTTGGCAGCCTCGAACTGCTGGACCAGGGCCTTGTACGTCGGCGCCTCATTGGTGGCGTTGGAGGTGTCCCACCAGGTGATGGTGACCGGGCCGTCCGACTTTCCGCTGTCGCCGTCGCTCCCGCCGCACGCCGTCGCCGTCAGGGCGAGGGACGCCACCAGCGCGGAGGCCGCTATGCCACGCCGCATGAGTTCTCCTTGAGGGTTAAGCCCGAGTGGTACAGAGGACGGTCCCGTCCGTCCCTGCGACTTGCCGACTGCGCCGTTGCCGCGGCCGGGCGACTGGGAACGTAACAGCGATGTAAGCGTTGCGAAAGACCTTGCAGAAAAAAAGTGCAAGGGGACACGATGGTTACCCCGTCGTGACCAGCCGTCGACCGCGGCGCAACCCGGTGGCGCGGGCGCTGAGCGGCGAAGACGACAGTTGTGCAAGACTTGCAAGCTCTTGCCACCGACAATCCCGAGGGAGCGCGATGACGCAGCAACCCACGGCAGGCCGTGCGCCCGCCCGCGCCCGGCGTCCGGCCGGTGTGCAAGGGGAGATACGACCGGTACAGTCCGGTCCCGTGACCACACGGCTTGCCGACATCGCTGCGCAGGCGGGGGTGAGCGAAGCGACCGTCAGCCGGGTCCTCAACGGCAAACCGGGAGTCGCCGCCACCACCCGCCAGTCCGTGCTCGCCGCGCTGGACGTGCTGGGCTACGAGCGCCCGGTCCGGCTGCGGCAGCGCAGCGAGGGCCTGGTGGGCCTGATCACGCCGGAGCTGGAGAACCCGATATTCCCGGCCCTGGCCCAGGTCATCGGCCAGGCGCTGACCCGCCAGGGCTACACCCCGGTGCTCGCCACGCAGACGCCGGGCGGGTCGACCGAGGACGAGCTGACCGAGATGCTGGTGGACCGCGGGGTCGCCGGGATCATCTACGTCTCCGGGCTGCACGCGGACACCACCGCCGACATGCAGCGCTACGAGCGGCTGCGCGCGCAGGGCGTGCCGTACGTGCTGGTGGACGGGTTCTCGCCGAAGGTGCAGGCGCCGTTCATCTCCCCCGACGACCGGGCGGCCATGACGCTGGCGGTGACGCACCTGGTGTCGCTGGGGCACACCCGGATCGGGCTGGCGCTCGGGCCGAAGCGGTTCGTGCCCGTGCAGCGCAAGATCGAGGGCTTCGTCCGCGCCGTGCAGGACCAGCTGGGGCTGGCCGCCCAGACCGTCGAGACCGAGTTGATCCAGCACTCGCTGTACACGCTGGAGGGCGGTCAGGCGGCGGCGACGGCCCTGATCGACCGGGACTGCACGGCGGTGGTCTGCGCCAGCGACATGATGGCGCTGGGCGCGATACGGGCGGCCCGCCAACGGGGCCTGGAGGTGCCCCGGGACGTGTCGGTGGTCGGGTTCGACGACTCCCCGCTGATCGCCTTCACCGACCCGCCGCTGACCACGATCCGCAAGCCGGTCCCGGCGATGGGGCAGGCGGCGGTGCGCACGCTGCTGGAGGAGATCGGGGGGACACCGGCGCCGCACAGCGAGTTCGTGTTCATGCCGGAACTGGTGGTGCGCGGTTCCACCGCTTCGGCCCCGAATGTCCTCCGTACGTCGTAGAAGGTGCGCTGCGGACCCGACCTTGGGATGATCGGCCGAGGGAAGGCTTGTCTGGCAGACTCTGTGCCTATGAGTGACTCCACCGTGACAGAGCCGGGAGGTCGCGAGGACGCGGCCGTTCCGCGGGCCGTCACGGGCGAGGTCCCACGCGGTTTGCTGGGCCGGCTGCGGCGGCCCAGGCGGCCCCGGCTGTGGTTCGAGATCCTTTTGATCGCGGTGAGTTACTGGACGTACTCACTCATCCGCAACGCCGTGCCGGAGCAGCGGGCCGCGGCGCTGCGCAACGCGGACTGGATCTGGCGCACCGAGCACGGCCTGGGCATCGCCGTCGAGCAGTCGGTCAACCACGCGGTGAACTCGGTGACTTGGCTCATCATCGGGATGAACTACTACTACGCCACCCTGCACTTCGTCATCACCATCGGGGTGCTGGTGTGGCTCTACCGGTGGCATCCGGGCCGCTACGCGGCGACCCGGCTGGTGCTGTTCGCGACCACGGGTGTGGCCCTGGTCGGTTACTACCTGTTCCCGCTCGCCCCGCCCCGGCTGATGGGCGGCGGGCACTTCGTGGACACCGTGTCGGTGCACCACACCTGGGGCTCCATGGCCTCCGGCGACCTCAAGCACATGTCGAACCAGTACGCGGCGATGCCGTCGATGCACATCGGCTGGTCGCTGTGGTGCGGGCTGACGGTCTTCGCGCTGGCGTCGGTGCCGTGGGTGCGGGTGCTGGGCCTGCTGTACCCGGCGGCCACCCTGCTGGTGATCGTCGCCACCGCCAACCACTTCTGGCTGGACGCGGTGGGCGGTGTGCTCTGCCTGACCTTCGGCTTCGCGGTGGCCCGGGTGTGGTACGGCAGCCTCCCGCACGCGCTGCCCCGGCTGGTCCCGGCCCGCGCCGCGCCGGCTCAGGCCCTGTCGCCGTAGAACAGCTCCTCCACCACCGTGCGCGCCCGGCGGGTGGTACGGCGGTAGGCGTCCAGCATGTCCCCGGCGTGCCCGGCGCCGTAGCCCAGGTAGCGGCCGACGGCGGCCAGCTCGCGCGGCTCGGTCGGGAAGGTGTCCCCGGCCCGGCCGCGGACCAGCATCACCGCGTTGCGCACCCGGGTGGCCAGCACCCACGCCTCGTCCAGGATCTCCGCGTCCTCGGCCGACAGCAGCCCGGCCTCGCGGGCCGCGGCCAGGGCCTGCCGGGTACGGGTGGTGCGCAGGCCCGCCTCGCGGTGGCCGTGGCGCATCTGCAGCAGCTGGACCGTCCACTCCACGTCGGACAGGCCGCCGGGGCCGAGCTTGGTGTGCAGCTTGGGGTCGGCGCCGCGCGGCAGCCGCTCGGACTCCATGCGCGCCTTCAGCCGCCTAATCTCGCGCACCGCGTCCTCGGTGAGGCCCTCGGCCGGATAGCGCAGCGGGTCGATCAGCTCGACGAACCGCCGGCCCAGCTCCGCGTCGCCGGCGACCGGCTCGGCCCGCAGCAACGCCTGCGACTCCCAGACCAGCGACCAGCGGCGGTAGTACGCCTCGTACGACTTCAGGGTGCGCACCAGCGGGCCCGACTTGCCCTCCGGGCGCAGGTCCGCGTCGATGAGCAGCGGCGGGTCGGCGCTGGGCAGCTGGAGCAGGCGGCGCATCTCGGCGACCACCTTGTTCGCGGCGGCGGACGCCTCGTGCTCGTCCACGCCGTCCTGCGGCTCGTGCACGAACAGTACGTCCGCGTCGGAGCCGTAGCCCAGCTCGTGCCCGCCGAAGCGGCCCATCCCGATGATCGCGAACCGGGTGGGCAGGGTGTCGCCCCAGCTCTCCCAGACCACCGCGCGCAGGGTGCCGGCGAGGGTGGCCGCGGTCAGGTCGGAGACGGCCGCGCCGACCCGGTCCACCAGGGCGCCCTGGTCGGCCTCGGCGGCGCTGGCCTCGGTGCCGTAGGAGCCGACGATGTCGGCGGCGGCGGTGCG
>NZ_JBEXKG010000058.1:0-44385 GCF_040609555.1 Streptomyces sp. NPDC004658 | reverse complement strand
AAGCACGTCGCCGACCACCCGGAGATCGGCAAGGCCGTCCGCGTGATCTCCGACGACGAGGACGACCACCTCGCCCGACGCCACGCTGCTCGCGGCGGCCATCCGCGCGATCCGGGCCGGTGACCTGGCCGCCACCACCCCGCGCAAGGCCGCCGGCGAGCCCCTGGCGGGCGGCGAGCTGCCCCGCACCTCCGCCGCCGAGACCCTGGCCACCATGCAGGCCGCCGTCCTGACCGGCGACTCGGTGTGGATCGGCTACGTCAACGCCGAGGGCGCCGCCAGCCAGCGGGTCATCGCCCCCATCCGGGTCGAGGGCGGCTTCGTGACGGCGTACGACCACACGGCGGACGAGGTACGCACGTTCCCGCTGCACCGGATCACCGGAGTCGCGGAACTGGCGGACGACCGGGACCGTCCCTAGGGCCTCTCGTTCGGCTCAGGCCGGGCTCGCGGGTCCTGGCACCGCGCCTCGCCGCCGATCTTGCGACCCTGGAGCCCTTCCGGCCGCATGAGGCACACTGGACGTTTGGCCGTCATGGAAAGGGTGTGCCGCGCGTGAATGGTCCGCTGATCGTCCAGTCCGACAAGACCCTGCTCCTGGAAGTCGACCACGAGCGGGCCGACGACTGCCGGCGGGCCATCGCGCCCTTCGCCGAGCTGGAGCGGGCACCCGAGCACATCCACACCTACCGGGTCACCCCGCTGGGCCTGTGGAACGCGCGCGCCGCCGGGCACGACGCCGAGCAGGTCGTGGACGCCCTGGTGCAGTACAGCCGCTACCCCGTGCCGCACGCGCTGCTCGTGGACATCGCCGAGACGATGGACCGCTACGGCCGCCTCACCCTCAGCAAGCACCCCGCGCACGGGCTCGTCCTGACCACCACCGACCGGCCGGTGCTGGAAGAGGTGCTGAAGTCCAAGCGGATCGCCCCGCTGGTCGGCGCCCGGATCGACCCGGACACCGTGGCCGTGCACCCCTCCGAGCGCGGGCAGATCAAGCAGACGCTGCTGAAGCTGGGCTGGCCAGCCGAGGACCTCGCCGGGTACGTCGACGGTGAGGCGCACCCGATCGAGCTGCTGGAGGACGGCTGGGCGCTCCGGCCGTACCAGAAGCAGGCCGTGGAGAACTTCTGGCACGGCGGCAGCGGCGTCGTCGTGCTGCCCTGCGGCGCCGGGAAGACGCTGGTGGGGGCCGGGTCCATGGCCCAGGCGAAGTCGACCACGCTGATCCTCGTCACCAACACCGTCTCCGCCCGGCAGTGGAAGCACGAGCTGGTGAAGCGGACCTCGCTGACCGAGGACGAGATCGGCGAGTACAGCGGGACGAGGAAGGAGATCCGGCCCGTCACCATCGCCACCTACCAGGTGCTGACGACCAAGCGGAAGGGCGTCTACCCGCACCTGGAGCTGTTCGACTCCCGGGACTGGGGCCTGATCGTCTACGACGAGGTGCACCTGCTGCCCGCGCCCGTCTTCAAGTTCACCGCCGATCTCCAGGCGCGGCGGCGGCTCGGGCTCACGGCCACCCTGGTGCGCGAGGACGGCCGCGAGTCGGACGTGTTCTCCCTCATCGGGCCCAAGCGGTTCGACGCGCCCTGGAAGGAGATCGAGGCGCAGGGGTACATCGCGCCCGCCGACTGCGTCGAGGTCCGGGTCAACCTGACCGACTCCGAGCGGCTGGCGTACGCGACGGCCGAGACGGAGGAGAAGTACCGGTTCTGCGCCACGACGGAGACCAAGCGGAAGGTCACCGAGGCGATCGTCCGCCGGTTCGCCGGGCAGCAGATCCTCGTCATCGGGCAGTACATCGACCAGCTGGACGAGCTGGGCGAGCACCTGAACGCCCCGGTGATCAAGGGCGAGACCTCCAACGCGCAGCGCGAGAAGCTCTTCGACGCGTTCCGCGAGGGCGAGATCAGCGTGCTGGTGGTGTCGAAGGTCGCCAACTTCTCCATCGACCTGCCCGAGGCCACGGTCGCCATCCAGGTGTCCGGCACCTTCGGCTCCCGGCAGGAGGAGGCCCAGCGGCTCGGCCGGGTGCTGCGTCCCAAGGCCGACGGCCACCAGGCCCACTTCTACTCGGTCGTCGCCCGCGACACCATCGACCAGGACTTCGCCGCCCACCGGCAGCGCTTCCTGGCCGAGCAGGGGTACGCCTACCGGATCGTGGACGCGGACGAGATCCTGGCCGACAGCTAGGGCCTGCCGTTCACGCCGTGTGCACCTCCAGGGCGGCGCGCACGGCGGATTCCAGGGCCCCCTCGATCCACGCCGGCTTGACGGAGGTGTGGTCGCCCGCGAAGTGCAGGGGGCCCTCGGGGGCCGGGATGGACGGGAGCAGTTCCGTGTGCTGGCCGGGCAGGAGGACGGACGCCTCACCGTAGGCGTAGGGGTCGCGCAGCCAGCTCTGGGTGCGGCCCGCGCCGGTGTAGAAGACCTCGATCCGCTGGCCGTAGACCTCCTGGAGGCCGCACAGGGCGTGCGGGTAGCGGGCGTCGTCGTCGAGGGAGTCCCAGCGCAGGGCGTCGTCCGCCCAGCTGTAGGAGGCCAGGACCACCCCGCCCGCGCTGCCGGGGACCGGGTGGGACGGGTGGTACATGAAGCGGTTGGCGTTGTCCGACACCGAGCCGCCGCCGATGACGTCGGCCGCTTCCGGCTGGTCGCGGCCGACGGCGCGGTTGGCGGCGTAGTGCACGCGCTGGCCGGGGGTGATGTGTCCGCGCGGGACGGAGGGGTGCGCGCCCAGCAGACGGCCGTCGCCGGGGGTGCGGCCGGTGCGGTAGGCGTCGTAGAGGCCGGGGTCGATGCGGTGCAGCTCCCGCTTCCAGTCGGACTCGTCGAACTCCCACCAGCGGCGGCTGAACTCCAGCAGCACCTTGGTCGCGCAGTCGTAGTGCAGTTCGGTGATCGCGCGCCGCTTGGTGTACGACATCAGCGGGCTGATCTGCACGTGCCGCAGGCCGGAGAACGGCACGGTGACCACGGCCGCGTCGGCGGTGAACTGCTCCCGCACGACCGGTCCCCCTCGGCCCTCCGAGACGGTGTCCACCCATACGCGGGGTCCCTCGGCGTGGACGTGGGGCGCGCTGTCGCCGCCGGCGCGGTCGGGGTCGTGGTACTCGATCCGCGTGACCCGCCGGTCGAACCGCACGGCCCCGCGGACCTTGGCGAGCAGCGCGTCCGGCAGGACGGCCGTGCCGCCCTCCAGCTCCCAGAACGTCGTGTCCGGGCTGATCAGGGACGAGCCGATGAAGCTGTGGACGAAGGACAGGGGCAGCCGTGAGGTGAGGTTCTCGACCGTGCCGACGAGGTCGACCGTCCGCTCGTCCAGGCCCGCGTGCTCGGTCAGGAAGCGGAACATCGACCAGTCGCCGAAGCGCTGGATCACCCTGGCCCAGCCCTGCACCCGTTCGGGCAGCGGCTTGTCGACGCGCTTGCCGTCCGGGCCGACCGTGCTGAACTCGTCGCGCACCGGGTCGAGGACCGAGCGCAGGATGGCCGCGGCCGGGGTGTCCCAGTGGGCGCGCGGGACGCCGAAGGAGCGGTTGATGCGCCGGGGCGCGCGGGCGTAGTCGGCGCGCCGCATGCGGATGCCGTTGACGTGGATCCAGGTGTGGGAGGCCGGACGGCCGTCCGCGTCGACGTCGACGTAGTAGAACGGCCGTTTTTTCAGGCCCAGTTGGCCGATGAGGTCCATCACGAGCGGGTGGCTGCCGGGCAGCCGCATCGCGCCGGCCTCGGCGTACTGGCGGGGGTCGGCGAAGGGCTGCGCCGCCTTCTCGTGGCCGCCGTGGCGGAAGGTCTTGATGCGTCCGCCCGCCCGGTTGCCGTTGGCCTCCAGGACGGTCACACGGTGTCCGGCCCGCAGCAGCAGCCAGGCCGTGACGAGACCGGCCGGGCCCGCCCCGATGACGAGGACGTTCCTGGGCCCGCCCGCCCGCCGCCGCGGCAGACCGTCCTTGAGCACCCGCCGGTAGCCGGGGACGAGGGGCCGGTCCGCGGAGTCCACGACGAGCAGGGCCCGTGCGGCGGCGAGGCAGCGGTCGAAGTCCGCGCCGCGCGCGCGGGAGGGGGCCGCCGGGGCGGGGGCCCGAGGGGGTGCCGGGGCGGGCACGGCCGCCGCGCTGCCCGTGCCGAGGAGGGTGGCCGCGGTGGTCGTGCCGGCGGCGGCCGTGAGCGTACGCCTGGTCAGGCCGCCGTTGCCGGCGTCCACCTGGTGATCTTCGGTCATGGCGAACTTCTACTGGTCCGCCCGGCCGGCGCGCCCCGGGTCGCGGTGAATTGCCACGGACGAGGGAAACGCGCCGTTCAAACCGGTTCCGCCCGGGTGCGCGGAGGCGCGGTGAGGTGGTCCGTCGCACCCGATTACGGCGAAGGGATGAATCGCGCCCCGTCTCACGCGCCGCGGGGTTCCGGGTCAGGACACTGCCCCCTACAGACCCGTGCGCGGAGGGGGAACAAGGTGGAACAGCGGCGTCCCGGGGTGGGTGCCCGAGCGCGGTACTGGTTCGACACGACCCTGGCGCGCGGGACCTCGGCCCTGGTCGGCTGGCTGGTGGTGGTCTGCCTGGCCCTCGTCGTCCCCGCGAGCGCGGTGCTGGTGTGGACGGCTCCGCACGCCCCCGCCACCTTTTCCGGGAAACTGGCGCGGGTCTGGCGCCTGACCGGGGAGACGCTGCGGCTGGGCGGCACCACCGGCACCCCGTTACGGGTGCTGCTGTCGGTGCTGCTGGCCCTCGTCGCCCTGGTGTACGTCTCGACCCTCGTCGGTCTCATCACGACCGGGCTGACCGAGCGCCTCATCGCCCTGCGGCGAGGGCGCTCCACGCTCCTGGAGCACGGCCACGTGGTGGTCCTCGGCTGGTCGGAGCAGGTGTTCACGGTGGTGAGCGAACTGGTCGCGGCGGGCGCCAACCAGCGGGGCTCGGCCGTGGCCGTCCTGGCCGACCGGGACAAGACGGCCATGGAGGAGGCCCTGTACAGCAAGGTGGGTCCCACCGGCCGCACCCGTCTGATCTGCCGCAGCGGGCCGTCGACCGATCCGGCCGTGCTCGCGCTGACCAGTCCGGCCACGGCCCACTCGGTGCTCGTGCTGCCGCCCGACGACGCGCGCGGCGACGCCGACGTGGTCAAGACCCTGCTGGCCCTGCGGGCGACGCAGTCCGGGGACGGCGCCACCGCGCCCGTCGTGGCCGCGGTCCGGGACAGCGGCTACCTGCTGGCGGCCCGCCTGGCCGCGGGAGAGCACGGCATCGTCGTGGAGAGCGACACGGTCACCGCGCGGCTCATCGCCCAGGCCGCACGCCGCCCGGGGCTGTCCCTCGTCCACCGCGAGCTGCTCGACTTCGCCGGGGACGAGTTCTACCCGGCCTCACACCCGTCGCTGGTCGGCCGCGACTTCGGTGACGTGCTGCTCTCCTACGGCAACGCGAGCGCGGTCGGGCTGATCCGCGACGGTGTGCCCTGGCTGAACCCGCCGGCGCGCACGGTGGTCGGGCCCGACGACCGGATCATCGTCATCGCCGCCGACGACGACACCGCCGAACTGGCCGACTGCACGGGGCTCGTCGAGGAGCGGCTCATGGCGGGCCCACGGCCGCGCGGCACACGGCCGGAGCGCGTGCTGGTGCTGGGCTGGAACCGCCGGGCGCCGCTCATCCTCCGGGAATGGGGCCGCAACGCGCCACCGGGCTCCGTCGCCGACGTGGTGGCGGACGAGGACGAGACGACCGTGCGGACGGCGTGCGACACCGGCGACGCCGGCTGGACGTGCGTGCACCGCAGGGGCGACACCACCCGGCCGGAGACACTGAGCGGCCTGGACATCGCCTCCTACGACAGTGTCGTCGTGCTCGGTCAGGAGCCGCGGCCCGGCGAGTCCCCGGAGGAGCCGGACAACCGCACGCTCGTCACCCTGCTCGTGCTGCGCCACCTCGAACAGCGGATCGGCCGGGAGCTGCCGGTGGTCACCGAACTGACCGACGACGGCAACCGGCCCCTCGCACCGCTCGGCCCCGGAGCCGACGTGATCATCAGCGGCAAGCTCATCGGGCTGCTGATGGCCCAGATCTCCCAGAACCGTCACCTGGCGGCGGTGTTCGACGAGCTGTTCTCCGCCGGCGGCACCCAGATCCACCTGCGGTCGGCCGCCGACTACGTCCTGCCCGGCCAGGAGGCGTCCTTCGCCACCGTCGTCGCCGCGGCGCGCGACCGGGGCGAGTGCGCCATCGGTTACCGCGGCCACGCCGACGCCGGCCGCGCCCCCGGCTACGGGCTGCGCGTCAACCCGCCCAAGGCCGACCGCCGGCGCTGGACCACCGGGGACGAGGTGGTCGTCATCGCCGGCGACGGCCACGCGAGCCGGAGCGTTCCGCGAAGCCGCGATCCGCGACACGAACGGCACGACGGCGCCGACCGCGGCGACCGCCTCGGAGGGGACGCCCGGACCGGGGACGGGGCGGACCCGCCGACGCGGTGACGGCGGCCGGTGGCCGGCTGCTCACCCGGGACTTGACGCCGGGGCCGGTGCACGGCGGCCGGCCACACTGTCGTACGAGATCAGCAGCCCCAGCGCCAGGAGGGGGTAGGCGGCCGCCAACGGCTGCTGCCACCACGGCAGTTCCAGGTCCCGGGCGCCCTCGTGGGGCACCAGCCACATCGTGCGGGCGGTGAAGACGAGCGCCACCAGGACGGCCGTACGGGTGCGGCCCTCCGCCAGCAGCACGGCGAGCAGCGGCACGCACCACACCCAGTGGTGGGTCCAGCTGATCGGGCACACCAGCAGGGCCGTGCACGCGGTCAGCAGGATGCCGTGGCTCTCCCGGCGGGCCCGGGCGGCCAGCCCGAGGCCCACCACGGCGACCACCGCCGCCGGGAGCGCCCAGGCGAGTCCGGGCGCCGGGTCGCCCAGCGCCCGGGCGACCAGCCCCCGCAGGGACTGGTTGTCCACGATCCACGCCTTGCCCACCCGGCCGGTCTCGAACAGCCGCCGGGTCCAGAAGTCCACGCTCGCCCCGGGAAGCAGGGCGGCACCGAGCGCGACCGTCCCCGCGAAGGCCGCCCCCGCCGTCGCCGCCTCCCGCACCCGGCCCCGCAGGAGCAGGTACGCCACGAACACGGCCGGGGTGAGCTTGATACCGGCCGCCATGCCGAGGGCCAGGCCCTTGGCGCGGGCGCCGGCCGGGCGGGTCAGGTCCCACAGGACGAGGCAGGCGAGGGCCAGGTTGATCTGCCCGAACAGCAGTGTCTGGAAGACCGGTTCCAGCCACAGGGCGAGGGCCGTGGCCGTGCAGAGCAGGGTCGGCGGAAGCGGGCGGGAGGCCATGCGGGCGGAGAGGGCGGCCAGGGTGGCGAGCAGGAGCGCGTTGCCCGCGAGGAAGAGCGCCTTCAGGGCCGGGACCGGGAGCCAGACCGCGGGGACGAACAGGATCGCCGCGAACGGCGGGTAGGTCGCCGGGAGGTGCCACCGGGTGACCGTGAAGCCGTACAGGTCGGTGCCGTGGGCCACGGCCGCGCCCTCGGCCCGGTAGACGAGGAGATCGGCCATGGGTGCGCCGCGC
Source organism: Streptomyces sp. NPDC004658 (assembly GCF_040609555.1). Taxonomy (NCBI): domain Bacteria; kingdom Bacillati; phylum Actinomycetota; class Actinomycetes; order Kitasatosporales; family Streptomycetaceae; genus Streptomyces; species Streptomyces sp. NPDC004658. Next base: position 36,826 of record NZ_JBEXKG010000058.1, on the reverse strand, counting down.
AGGACGCACAGGGTGACGAAGGCGGCGAGGGAGAGGGCGAGGAGGAGCAGGGCAGGGCAGGAGGGCGTCAACGTCCGTTTCCGCACGGACGCGACCCTATGCCGTCACTTGCGGCGTATGCCCGCTTCCTCGCCGTACTCGCCGAGGATGACGACGCTGAAGGCCGCCTCGAGGAACACCTTCACGGCGCGCAGGGCGTTGCCCAGCAGGTGACGGTGGAGGCCGTCGAGGGCCGTGGCGCCGGACGGTGGCCGGACGGGGGTCGGGGTGATGCTTGCTGCGCTCATGTCTCCGTGGTGGAACGCCGGACCCCCCGCCCGCATCGGCCTGCGGGTCCAGTCCCGGACGGCCCCGCGTAGACCTCCGGGTGGACCCCGCCCCCGCCCCCGGGACCCCCTGTCCCCTAGGGGGCGGGCCAGGGGAGACACGCCGGCGGCCGGGTCCGGCGGGCGCCGGGCCGGAAAAAACGCGGTGGCCCCCACCCGGCCTCCTCACCTAAAATCTCCGCTCTTGCCCGCCTCCCCCACGGAGTGCCGTCGCCCGGCCGGAAACCGGGCGGCACCGTCGTAGCCCACGCAGCAGGCCCACCGGAGGCACCGCCTTGTCCACGCCCGCCCACGACCCGCTCGACGACCCCCTCGCCCGAGAGCGCTCCCACCTCGCCGCGTCCCGTGCCGCCCTGCGCGCCATGCGGGAGGACGTGGAGGCACTCGACATCGGCGACGTCACCGCGAACTGGGTCAACGCCGCCGTGCTCTCCCGCCAGATCGACGAGCGCATCAAGGCGCTGGCCGACCTCAGCGACACTCCGCTGTTCTTCGGCCGGCTCGACTACCTGCACGCCCCGGGCGCCGAGCAGGCCGAGGGCGCCGGGGGCGAGCGGTTCTACATCGGGCGGCGGCACGTCCACGACGCCGACGGCGACCCCATGGTCATCGACTGGCGCGCACCGGTCTCGCAGCCGTTCTACCGGGCGTCCAAGAAGGACCCCATGGACATCGCGCTGCGCCGCCGCTTCGGGTACACCGGCGGCGACCTGACGGCCTACGAGGACGAGCACCTCTCCGACCCGGGAGACCCGTCGGGGGCCGCCACCACCAGCAAGCTGCTCCAGCAGGAGATCGAACGGCCCCGCGTCGGCCCGATGCGGGACATCGTCGCCACCATCCAGCCCGAGCAGGACGAGATCGTCCGCAGCGGACTCGGCGGCACGGTCTGCGTACAGGGAGGTCCGGGCACCGGGAAGACCGCCGTCGGCCTGCACCGCGTCGCGTACCTGCTCTACGCCCACCGGGAGCGGCTGGCCCGCACCGGCACGCTGGTCATCGGGCCGAACAGGTCCTTCCTGCACTACATCGAGCAGGTCCTGCCGGCGCTGGGAGAGCTGAGCGTGCGGCAGGCGACCGTGGACGACCTGGTCGCGCAGGTGGAGGTGCGCGGCACGGACGACGCCGCCGCCGCGATCGTCAAGGGCGACGCCCGGATGGCCGAGGTTCTCCGGCGCGCGCTGTACTCCCACGTGACCTTGCCCACCGAGCCGGTGGTGGTCGTGCGCGGCTCCCGGCGCTGGCGGGTGCCGGCGTACGAACTGGAGGAGATCGTCCGGCAGTTGCTGGACCGGGACATCCGCTACGGCGCGGCCCGCGAGGCGCTGCCGCAGCGCATCGCGCACGCGGTGCTGGTGCAGATGGAGCGGGCCGGGGAGGCCCCGGACGACCGGGTGCAGGACGCGGTCGCCCGCAACAGCGCGGTGAAGGCGGCCGTGAAGGCGATCTGGCCGGCCGTCGATCCGGCCAAGCTGGTGCTGCGGCTGCTCACCGACGCGGAGTTCCTCGCCGAGCACGCGGACGGGCTCCTGGACGGGGACGAGCAGAAGACGATCCTGTGGGCCAGGCCGGTGCGCAGCGTGAAGTCGGCCAGGTGGTCGCCCGCGGACGCCGTGCTGATCGACGAGGCGGCGGATCTGATCCAGCGCACGCACTCGCTCGGCCATGTCGTCCTGGACGAGGCGCAGGACCTCTCCCCCATGCAGTACCGGGCCGTCGGCCGCCGCTGCACCACCGGCAGCGCGACCGTGCTGGGCGACCTCGCGCAGGGGACGACCCCCTGGGCGACCCGGAGCTGGGCGGAGGCGCTGGCCCACCTCGGCAAGCCGGACGGGGCCGTCGAGGAGCTGACGGCCGGTTTCCGCGTGCCGACGGACGTGATCGCGTACGCCTCCCGGCTGCTGCCGCACATCGCGCCCGGCCTCACCCCGGTCGCCTCCGTCCGGGAGAACCCGGGGTTCTTCAAGGTCCGCACGGCCACGGGGGCGGCCGACGTCGTCGCGGCGTGCGCGGAGCTGCTGCGCAACGAGGGCTCGACCGGTCTGATCGCCGCCGACGCCCGCGTCCCGGCGCTGGCCGAGGCCCTGACGGCGGCGGGCATCCCGTATCTGGCCCCCGGCGAGGAGACCACCCGCGAGACCCGGCTGACCCTCGTTCCGGCCTCGCTCGCCAAGGGTCTGGAGTACGACTACGTGGTCCTGGACGAGCCGCGGGCCGTGGTGGACGGCGAGCCGGACGAGCGCACGGGCCTGCGGCGCCTGTACGTGGCGCTGACCCGGGCGGTGTCGGGCCTGATCGTGACGCACGCGGCACCGCTGCCGCCGCAGCTCGCCGCGTAGGCGCCCGGGCGGCGTCTGCTCAGGAGCCCTGGCCGGCGTCGCCGTCCAGGGCCGTGCGCCACTGGGCGACCGCGTCCGCCGAGACCGGGCCCTGCCAGCCGTCGGGGCGGGCCGCGCCGCCGATGTGGAACGCCTCGATCCCGCCCGCGCGGAGCCGGGCGACATGGTCGAGGCGCAGTCCGCCGCCGACCATGATCTGCGGCTCGTACCCGGGTTCGCCGTCGTGCGCGGCCTCGGCGAGCAGGGTGGGCAGGCCGTCGTCCACGCCCGCGGCGGAGCCGGCGGTGAGGTAGGTGTCCAGGCCCGGAAGGTCGACGAGCTGCTTGCGCAGGGCGTCCCGGTCGGCGGCCCGGTCGATCGCCCGGTGGAAGGTCCAGCGGCAGCCGTCGAGCGCGTCGACGACCCGTTCCACCGCACCCAGGTCGACACCTCCGTCCATGGCGAGGAAGCCGAGCACGAACTGGTCGGCGCCGGCCTGCCGCAGTTCGTCGGCCACGCCGATCAGCCGGTCCAGGTCACCGGCCGCGAAGCCGTCGGCGAGGCGGAGCATCACGCGCAGGTCGAGGTCGACGGCGGCGCGGATCGCGGCGACGGTGGCGGGCGCGGGGGTGAGCCCGTCGGCCGCCATCTCGGTGACCAGCTCCAGCCGGTCCGCGCCTCCGGCCTGGGCGGCGACCGCGTCCTCGACGTCGAGGGCGATCACCTCCAGGACTGCACGCTTGCTCATGGCACCCCATTCCTCCGCGCTACAGGTCTAGTCCAATTCAAGAGTACGCCTGCCCGGGGCCGCCACCGGACAGAATGGGGCCATGGCCGACCTCGACGCCCTGCGCCTCCGTTTCGCCCGCGCCCTGGAAGCAGCGCGCGGCCCCGGCGGCGGTCCCGACCCCGCCCCCTACGCCGACAACCTGCTCGCCCGCTGGCGGGAACCGCAGCGCCGCTACCACACGGTGGCCCACCTCACCGCCGTGCTCGACCACGTCGACGTGCTGGCGCGGTACGCGGCCGACCCGGACGTGGTCCGTCTGGCCGCCTGGTTCCACGACGCCGTCTACCTCCCCGAGCGGTCGGAGAACGAGGAGCGGTCCGCCCGGCTGGCCGAGCGGGCCCTGTCCGAGGCCGGTGTGCCGGAGGCGAGGACGGCCGAGGTGGCCCGGCTGGTCCGGCTCACCGTCACCCACGACCCCGCCGACGACGACCGCGACGGACAGGTGCTGTGCGACGCCGACCTCGCGATCCTCGCCGCGCCCCCGTCCGCGTACGCCGTCTACACCGCCGAGGTCCGCGAGGAGTACCACTTCGTGCCGGGCGACGCCTTCCGGGAGGGCCGTTCGGCGATCCTGCGCCAACTCCTCGCCCTGCCACGGCTGTACCGCACCCCGTACGGCCAGGAGCACTGGGAGGCCACCGCCCGCTACAACCTCACCTCCGAGCTGGAAATGCTGTCGACCTGAGCGCGCCCCCGCCGTACTGTGCGCGCATGCGGACGATGAGCGGGGATCAGGTGGAGGCAGCCGTCGCGAGCTGCACGGCGGCACTGCGCGGGGCGCTGGACCGGGACTGGGAGGCGGTGAACGCGGCCGGCCTGGAATGGAGTTGCCGCACCACGGCCTTCCACATCGCCGAGGACTTCGCCGCGTACGCGAGCCGCCTCGCCGGACGCGCCCAGGACCGCCTCCCGCTGCGCATCGCCCTGCCCGAGGGCACCGACAACGCCGGTCTGCTCCAGGTGATCGAGGCCACCGGTGCCCTGCTGGCCGCCGCCGTGCGCACCGCCCCGCCCGGCGTCCGCGCCTTCCACCCCGTCCACTTCGGCAGCGCCGACCGCGAGGGCTTCGCGGCGATGGGCGTGGCCGAGGCCCTGCTGCACACCCATGACATCGCCCGGGGCCTCGGCCTGCCCTACGAACCGCCCGCCGACCTCGCCGAATCCGTTCTGACCTGGCTCTTCCCGCACGTCCAGCCCGGCCCCGCGCCCTGGCCGACACTGCTGTGGGCGACTGGCCGCGGCGAGCTGCCCGGCCGCGCCCCGGTCACCGACTGGACCTGGTACAACAACCTCGTCCTCCCGGCCGGACGCGTCACCCTCACCGGCATCCGCCCGGCCGCCGCCCGCGATCTGGCCCTCGGCGGCGACGGCGGCTTCGACTGGCTGGACGACGGCCCCTACGAGGGCACCCGGGAGGCCTGCTCCCATCTGATGAAGGCGTACGAAGCCGGGGTGCACCGACCGGAGTTCGGGGTCTTCGCCCTCGTGCGCACCGAGGACGGCCGGGCGGTGGGCGGCATGGGCTTCCACGGCGCCCCGGACGACGAGCGCCGGGTGGAGATCGGCTACGACCTGGTCGGAAGCGCCCGCGGCCACGGCTACGCGACCGAGGCGCTGCGCGCCCTGACCGAGTGGGCGCTGGCCCGGGACGACGTCGACACGGTCATCGCCACGATCGAACCGGCCAACCTGCCCTCCCAGCGGGTGGTGACCCGGGCGGGCTTCACCCGGGCGACCGTGGAGGAGGAGCGCACCGCCCGGGACGAGCACGACATGGAGACCGGGCTCCGGCTCTACGTGCGCCGGGCCTGACGCCCCTTGCGCCTGCGCAGGCCCGCGGAGCACAGCAGGCGGACCACCTCGCGGCTGCTGACCTGCACCGCGCCGGCCGCCACCGCGTCCGCGTAGCGGTGGGAGGGGACGTCGTAGTGGTCGCTGTCGAAGGCCCGGCGGGGCATGCCCAGTTGCTCGGCGAACAGGTGGAGTTCGTCGTACGAAACGTCGCTGACCAGGTGCGACCACATGCGCCCGTGGCCGGGCCAGGTCGGCGGGTCGATGTAGAGGGTCACCGGCGCCTCATGAGGACGTCGTCCCGCGCAGGGCCGACCCCAGCGAGCCCACCGAGGCGACCTTCACGCCGGCCTTGTGGCACACCCAGTGCGGATCGGGGCCCAGTTCCGGCTCCACGTCCAGCGCGTGCGGGTCGCCGGAGCCGCAGACCGGGCACAGCGGCCAGCGGCCGTACCGCTCCAGCAGCGCGTCCTGCACGTCCTGGGCGACCAGTCCGGCCACGAAGGACGCGCCGTCCGGCCACTGCTCGACCCACCAGCGCCGCTGGGCGATGGAGTCCTCCACCAGCGAGACCACGTCGGCCTCCGCGACCTCGCCCGCGACGAGATCCGCGAGCACGCGGGCGCGGGCGGCATGCAGTGACTGCTCCAGGGGGCTGATGGGGTCCATGCCCCCATTGTGCGCACTCTTGACCGCGACACCGAACCGAAAATATCTTTCAGGTGTGACCCAGGACGTGAAGGAAATTTTCGGCAGCCCGGGTGGATCCCTCGCCGCCAAGGTGCGCACGCTCGCGCCGTCCATGACCCGGTCCATGCAGCGCGTCGCCGAGGCCGTCGCCGGTGACCCGGCCGGCTGCGCCGCCCTCACCGTCACGGGCCTCGCCGAACTCACCGGCACCAGCGAGGCGACGGTCGTCCGCACCGCCCGGCTGCTCGGCTATCCGGGTTACCGCGATCTGCGGCTCGCCCTCGCCGGACTCGCCGCCCAGCAGCAGTCCGGGCGCGCACCCGCGATCACGACGGACATCGCGGTGGACGATCCCATCGCCGACGTCGTCGCCAAGCTCGCCTACGAGGAGCAGCAGACCCTCGCCGACACCGCCGCCGGACTCGACACCGCCCAGCTGGGCGCGGCCGTCACCGCGCTGGCCGCCGCCCGGCGCACCGACGTGTACGGCATAGGGGCGTCCGGGCTCGTCGCCCAGGACCTGACCCAGAAGCTGCTGCGGATAGGGCTCATAGCCCACGCGCACAGCGACCCGCATCTCGCGGTGACCAACGCCGTACAGCTCCGTTCGGGTGACGTGGCCCTCGCGATCACGCACTCCGGGTCGACGGGGGACGTCATCGAGCCGCTCCGGGCGGCCTTCGAGCGCGGGGCGACGACGGTGGCCATCACCGGGCGGCCGAACTCGCCGGTCACGCAGTACGCCGACCTGGTGCTGACGACGTCGACGTCACGGGAGACGGAGCTGCGGCCCGCCGCGATGTCCTCCCGGACGAGTCAGCTGCTGGTGGTGGACTGCCTGTTCGTGGGGGTGGCGCAGCGGACGTACGAGACGGCGGCGCCCGCGCTGGCCGCCTCCTACGAGGCGTTGGCTCATCGGCACCGGAGCGGTTCGCGATAGAGGGTAGGAAGGAGCCGGCAGGAAGGTTCACCACCCCCCATCACCGTCACCGGAGAGAGCCGCCCCCTATGACCTCTCATGACCTGCGCGACCAGCTGGCCTCACTGACCACCGAGGCCTTCCGTCCGGAACTCGCCGAGATCGACCGGTTGCCCACCCTCGACATCGCCCGGCTGATGAACGGCGAGGACGCGGGCGTACCCGCCGCCGTGGCGACGCAGCTGCCGCGGATCGCCGCCGCCGTCGACGCGGTCGCCGCACGCATGGGCCGGGGCGGGCGGCTCGTCTACGCCGGGGCCGGGACCGCCGGCCGGCTGGGCGTGCTGGACGCCTCCGAGTGCCCGCCCACCTTCGGCACCGGGCCCGACCAGGTCGTCGGCCTGATCGCGGGCGGTCCCGCGGCCATGGTCACCTCCGTCGAGGGCGCGGAGGACTCCGAGGAGCTGGCCCGCCGGGACCTGGACGCGCTGAAGCTCACCCCGGACGACACCGTGGTCGGCGTTTCCGCCTCCGGCCGCACCCCGTACGCGGTCGGCGCCGTCGCGCACGCCCGGTCGCTCGGCGCGCTGACCATCGGCCTGGCTTGCAACGAGGGAAGCGCCCTGGCCGCCGCGGCCGAGCACGCCATCGAGGTCGTGGTGGGCCCGGAGCTGCTCACCGGCTCCACCCGGCTGAAGGCGGGCACGGCCCAGAAGCTGGTGCTGAACATGCTCTCGACGATCACGATGATCCGGCTCGGCAAGACGTACGGGAACCTGATGGTCGACGTGCGCGCCTCCAACGACAAGCTCCGGGCCCGCGCCCACCGGATCGTCGCCCTGGCCACGGGCGCGAGCGACGCCGACATCGGCAAGGCCCTCACGGAGACCGGCGGCGAGGTGAAGCACGCGATCCTGACCCTCCTCGCGGGCGTCGACGGCCCGACGGCGTCCCGCCTGCTGGAGGAGTCCGGCGGGCACCTGCGCACGGCGCTGACGCACGCGGCACGCTGACGGGCCGTGCGGTCAGGGCACCATGGAGGGGAGGAGGCACCCACCGACATGAACCACGCCCAGCTCACCGCCCTCGGACGGGCTCTCCGGCTGCTCGGGGAGCACGGGGAGGCCCTGACCGCCGACACGCCGGACGCCCGGCTGCACGAGATCAAGGACGACCTGCGGCGGGCCCTCGACCTGCTGGACGACACCGTCACCACCGCCGCGCCCGCCACCCGCTGCCCCGAGCACCCGCAGGGACCCGTGGACGAGAGCGCGCCCGACCTGTGCCTGCTGTGCGAGACCCGGCGCCGGGCCGCCCGCCGGTCGGAGTTCCAGGGCGGCAGGCCCCGGCCGGGCGAGCCGGCCCGCACCGCACCGTCCCGCTACGGCGTGCGCGGTGACCGGCCGCAGGCGCAGCAGCGGTGGCTGCCGGAGCTGTGGAACGGCCAGGAGTGGCAGCTGTGCGGGACGCCGCGACGGGACCGGCACGAGGCGGAGGCGTATCTCGCCGCCCAGCGGCGCGGGTCCCGGCCCGCCATGGCGTACCGGCTCGTGCACGAGTTCACCGACTACGAGGTGCTGCGGGTGTGGGGGACGCCGGTACGGGTCGACATCGAGCCGATGGGCAACCTCTAGCGGCCGGCGGCCCCCGCGGGAGCCGCGGTCAGCTCAGGGTCTTCAGCGCCGCCGCGTCGTACGGCTTCAGCTCGTCGAACCGGTCGGAGAGCACCTTGGCCGCCCACTCGGGGTCCTGGAGCAGGGCGCGGCCGACGGCCACCAGGTCGAACTCGTCGGCCTCCAGGCGGTCCAGCAGGTTGTCGATGCCCTTGACCGGGGAGCCCTCGCCCTGGAAGGCGTTGATGAAGTCGCCGTCGAGGCCGACCGAGCCGACCGTGATGACGGGCTTGCCGGTGATCTTCTTCGTCCAGCCGGCCAGGTTCAGGTCGGAGCCGTCGAACTCGGGCAGCCAGTAGCGGCGGGTGGAGGCGTGGAAGGCGTCGACGCCTGCCGCCGCGAGCGGGGTCAGGATGGCCTCCAGCTCCTCGGGGGTCTCGGCGAGCCGGGCGGTGTAGTCCTGCTGCTTCCACTGCGAGTAGCGGAAGAGGATGGGGAAGTCCGGCGACACCGCCGCGCGCACGGCGGCCACGATCTCGGCGGAGAACCGGGTGCGGGCCACCGGGTCGCCGCCGTAGGCGTCGGTACGGCGGTTGGTGCCCGCCCACAGGAACTGGTCGAGCAGGTAGCCGTGGGCACCGTGGATCTCCACGCCGTCGAAGCCGATGCGCTCGGCGGCGGCAGCGGCCTCGGCGAACGCGGCGACGACGTCGTCCACGTCCGTCTGCGTCATCGCCTTGCCGGTGGGCTCGGCACCGGCGGTCACCAGGCCGGAGGGGCCGACGGCGGGCGCGTCCGGGAAGGGGGCGTCGCCCTGCTTGCGGACCATGCCGATGTGCCACAGCTGCGGGACGATGGTGCCGCCGGCCGCGTGCACGTCCTCGGCGACCTTCGCCCAGCCCGCCAGCTGCTCCTCGCCGTGGAAGCGCGGGACGCGGTCGCTCTGGCCGGCCGACGGGTGGCCCACGTAGGTGCCCTCGGTGACGATGAGGCCGACGCCGGCGGCGGCCCGGCGGGCGTAGTAGGAGCGCACGTCCTCGCCCGGGACACCGCCCGGGGAGAACATGCGGGTCATGGGCGCCATCACGATCCGGTTCGGCACGGTGAGGCCGTTCAGCGTGATCGGACGGGACAGGACGCGGGCCGCGCGGGAGGCGGGAGGCGTGGTGACGGTCACGTGGGGGGCTCCTCGTGAGTCGACGGGGTGGACCGGCTGGTATGTGCGCACGCATTGTTGCAGCCACTTAAGTAAACACCGTCCACCGGCCCGCGTCCCCGTCCGGCCCGCGACCCCTCGCGTGATACCGGACACCCTCCCGGCACACGCCGAGGGCGGCGCCCCCAGCCGGTGGCTGGGGGCGCCGCCCTCGGTCCGCAGGACAGGCGACCGACCGTCAGGCCGATCAGAAGTCCATGTCACCGCCCGGCATGCCGCCGCCGGCCGGGGCCGCGGCCTTCTCCGGCTTGTCGGCGATGACGGCCTCGGTGGTGAGGAACAGCGCGGCGATGGAGGCGGCGTTCTGCAGCGCGGAACGGGTCACCTTCGCCGGGTCGATGATGCCCTCGGCGACCAGGTCGACGTACTCGCCGGTCGCGGCGTTCAGGCCGTGGCCCGGGGTCAGGTTGCGCACCTTCTCCACCACGACGCCGCCCTCGAGGCCGGCGTTGACGGCGATCTGCTTCAGCGGGGCCTCCAGGGCGATGCGCACGGCGTTGGCGCCGGTCGCCTCGTCACCCTCCAGCTCCAGCTTCTCGAAGACCTGGGAGGCCTGCAGCAGGGCCACGCCACCACCGGCGACGATGCCCTCCTCGACGGCCGCCTTCGCGTTGCGGACGGCGTCCTCGATGCGGTGCTTGCGCTCCTTGAGCTCCACCTCGGTGGCGGCACCGGCCTTGATGACCGCGACACCGCCGGCGAGCTTCGCCAGGCGCTCCTGCAGCTTCTCGCGGTCGTAGTCGGAGTCGCTGTTCTCGATCTCGGCGCGGATCTGGTTGACACGGCCGTTGACCTGCTCGGAGGAGCCGGCACCGTCGACGATGGTGGTCTCGTCCTTGGTGATGACGACCTTGCGGGCGCGGCCCAGGAGGTCCAGGGTCGCGTTCTCCAGCTTGAGGCCGACCTCCTCGGAGATGACCTCGCCGCCCGTGAGGATGGCGATGTCGCCGAGCATGGCCTTGCGGCGGTCACCGAAGCCCGGGGCCTTGACGGCGACGGACTTGAAGGTGCCGCGGATCTTGTTGACGACCAGGGTCGACAGGGCCTCGCCCTCGACGTCCTCGGCGATGATCAGCAGCGGCTTGCCCGACTGCATGACCTTCTCCAGCAGCGGGAGCAGGTCCTTGACCGAGGAGATCTTGGAGTTGGCGATGAGGATGTAGGGGTCCTCCAGCACCGCCTCCATGCGCTCCATGTCGGTCGCGAAGTAGGCGGAGATGTAGCCCTTGTCGAAGCGCATGCCCTCGGTGAGCTCCAGCTCCAGACCGAAGGTGTTGCTCTCCTCGACGGTGATGACGCCTTCCTTGCCGACCTTGTCCATGGCCTCGGCGATCAGCTCGCCGATCTGGGTGTCGGCGGCGGAGATGGACGCGGTGGAGGCGATCTGCTCCTTGGTCTCGACGTCCTTCGCCTGCTCCAGCAGGGCGGCGGAGACGGCCTCGACGGCCTTCTCGATACCGCGCTTCAGAGCCATCGGGTTGGCACCGGCGGCGACGTTGCGCAGGCCCTCCTTGACCAGGGCCTGGGCGAGCACGGTCGCGGTGGTCGTACCGTCACCGGCGACGTCGTCCGTCTTCTTGGCGACTTCCTTGACCAGCTCGGCGCCGATCTTCTCGTACGGGTCCTCGAGCTCGATCTCCTTGGCGATGGAGACACCATCGTTGGTGATCGTGGGGGCGCCCCACTTCTTCTCGAGGACGACGTTGCGGCCCTTGGGGCCCAGCGTCACCTTCACGGCGTCCGCGAGCTGGTTCATGCCGCGCTCGAGGCCGCGCCGCGCCTCCTCGTCGAACGCGATGATCTTGGCCATGTGAAGTGGTCCCTCCAGGACTGGGGGTGATTCCTTCGGACCGCGCCCGCGCCCGCGACGGACGGCTCGCCGGCCTCGTGGTTCCTTGCCCCACCCGGCCCGCGGGCCTCACCGACCCGGTCCTTCGCTGTCACTCTCACCTTCAGAGTGCTAACGCCAATGATTAGCACTCGGCATGGTCGAGTGCAAGCGCCTCGGCGAGTGGGAGGCCCGCGTCAGCCGCACGCGAACAGCGGAACCGGGCACGGCGAAGGGCCCGCACCCTCTGCGAGGTGCGGGCCCTTCGGACAAGAAACGTTCAGGCGGTGACGCGAACCATGTCGGCCTGCGGACCCTTCTGGCCCTGCGAGATCTCGAACTCGACCCGCTGGCCCTCTTCCAGGGTGCGGTAGCCGTCCATCTGAATCGCGCTGTAGTGGACGAAGACGTCCGCACCACCGTCGACCGCGATGAAGCCGTACCCCTTCTCCGCGTTGAACCACTTGACGGTGCCCTGAGCCATGCCTAACTCCCCTATTACTGGCCCTTGCACAGATCCACACTTCGCGGACCCGGGTCAGACCTCACCCCCCAACTGGTCGGGGGCGTGCGCCGGAACGCGTCGACCGCGGCTGAATGTATCTGTCCAACTGCCGTCTGCAACAGGTCAATCGGACGAGAATTCTGGACGCGAGCGGTCCGGAATCTGGTGAGAATTCGCCCGAATTCAGGGCAAGTCGGGCCCCATAAAAGCCACAAAAGCCGCAGAGAACCCGCACACTTTGGCTACTTCTTGTCGGGCGGGCGGCATGAAATCCAGGGCCCGCGACCCGAAGGCCGCGGCCGTGTTCCCCAACTCTACCGCGCTCAATCACACAGAATTGCCCCCTCCGCTTCTCTCACGGAGGGGGCAATCGGATGAACGGTCGGTAACCGAGATTACCGATGGTAATGAGCGCGCGGATCCTCGGCTCAGCCGCCGGCGACGGCCGGGATGATCGAGACGCCGGCGCCGTCGGGGGTCGCCGTGTCCAGGCCCTGCTCGAAGCGGACGTCGTCGTCGTTGACGTACACGTTGACGAACCGGCGCAGCTTGCCCTGGTCGTCCAGCACGCGCGCGGCGATGCCCGTGTGGTTCTTCTCCAGGTCGGCGATGACCTCGCCGAGCGTGGCGCCCTCGGCGGCGACCTCGGCCTGACCGCCGGTGTAGGTGCGCAGGATGGTGGGGATGCGAACGGTCACGCTCATGCGGTGGGACCTCCGGTCGGGTTCACGGGTACGGCGGAGCGGCGCCCCGGGGGCGCGGGGCTGGGATGCGGCTGGGGCTGCCACCGCGTGGGCGCGACCGGCCCCCACCGGCCCGCGGGCCGCGCCCGGTCTCGCGGCGGAGCGCCTGTCATGCGAGGCCGGCCTCTCGGAAGGAGTCCAGGGTCGGGCGGATGGTGGCGGTGAGGCCGGTCCCGGCCACCGCGTCCAGGGTCTTCAGGCCGTCGCCGGTGTTGAGGACCACCGTGGTCTTCGCCGGGTCCAGCACACCCGCCTCCAGCAGCTTGCGGGTGACGCCGACGGTCACGCCGCCGGCGGTCTCCGCGAAGATGCCCTCGGTCCGCGCGAGCAGCTTGATCGCGTCCACGACCTGCTCGTCCGTCACGTCCTCCACGGCACCCCCGGTGCGGCGCGCGATGTCCAGGACGTACGGCCCGTCGGCCGGGTTGCCGATGGCCAGGGACTTGGCGATGGTGTTCGGCTTCTGGGGCCGTACGACGTCGTGTCCGGCCTTGAAGGCGGTGGAGACCGGGGAGCAGCCCTCGGCCTGGGCGCCGAAGATCTTGTACGGCCTGTCCTCGACCAGCCCCAGCTTGATCAGCTCCTGGAGCCCCTTGTCGATCTTCGTGAGCTGGGAGCCGGAGGCGATCGGGACCACGATCTGGTCCGGCAGCCGCCAGCCGAGCTGCTCGCAGATCTCGTACGCCAGGGTCTTGGAGCCCTCCGCGTAGTACGGCCGCAGGTTGACGTTGACGAAGCCCCAGCCCTCGCCGGCCGGGTCGCCGATCAGCTCGGAGCAGAAGCGGTTCACGTCGTCGTAGTTGCCCTCGATGCCGACGAGTTCCCCGCCGTAGACCGCGGCCATGACGACCTTGCCCTGCTCCAGGTCGTGCGGGATGAACACGCAGGAGCGGAAGCCGGCCCGGGCGGCGGCGGCACCGACCGCGCCGGCCAGGTTGCCGGTGGAGGAGCAGGACAGCGTGGTGAAGCCGAAGGCGCGGGCGGCCTCCAGGGCCTGGGCCACGACCCGGTCCTTGAAGGAGTGGGTCGGGTTGCCGGAGTCGTCCTTCACGTACAGACCGCCGGTCACGCCCAGCTCGCGGGCCAGGTTGTCGGCCTTGACGAGCTGGGTCCAGCCGGGGTTGAGGTTCGGCTTGCCGGCGACGTCCGCCGGGACCGGCAGCAGGGGCGCGTAGCGCCAGATGTTCGCGGGGCCCGCCTCGATGCGGCGGCGCAGGTCCTCGGTGTCGTAGGCGGAGAAGTCGTAGGCGATCTCCAGCGGGCCGAAGCACTCTTCGCAGGCGAAGACCGGGCCGAGCGGCACCCGATGACCGCACTCGCGACAGCTCAGGGCCGCTGCGGGGCCGAGGTCGACCGTGGATTCGCTGGTGGTGGCAACTGTCTGCACAGCCATGGAGGCGAGGCCCTTTCTCCTCATCTTCCTCACGACGCACCTCGCCGTGAGACGGAATTGGCACCTTCCCTGGCCGTGAGCCTCGCGCGAACGAGTCCGGATCAGGGGGGTTGCCGGGGCTTCATCGGGCCGTGTCCCTCTGCCCCTCTGGATGAGCGGTATGCGGTTGTGAACGCACATGACCCCCGACATGCGATGGTCATCGGCGTTGTTCAAGACTGTAACCGACGGCCGGGACAGTTGAGATAGTCGTCCGAACCGCGAGACACGAGTGAGGAGCCACAGACTGTGCTGGAAGAAGTCGAGCGCTGGCTGACCACCCGGTCCTGGTCCGTGGCCGATCGCCCGCTGCACCAGATCCTCGCCGCCAAGCAGCGCACGGGCCAGACCATCAGCGTCGTCCTGCCCGCGCTCAACGAGGAGGAGACCGTCGGCGACATCGTCGCGGTGATCCGGCACGACCTCGTCGAGCAGGTGCCGCTCGTCGACGAGATCGTCGTCGTCGACTCCGGCTCCACCGACCGCACCTCGCAGGTCGCCGCGCGCGCGGGTGCCCGGGTCGTCCACCGCGACGACATCCTGCCGCGTATCCCGGCCGTCCCCGGCAAGGGCGAGGTGCTGTGGCGGTCGCTGCTGGTGACCGGCGGGGACATCGTCTGCTTCATCGACGCGGACCTCAGGGAGTTCTCCTCCGACTTCGTCTCCGGGATCGTCGGCCCGCTGCTCACCGACCCGGACGTCGACCTGGTCAAGGCGATGTACGACCGCCCGCTCGGCGGCAGTGCCGGGCAGGGCGGCCGGGTCACCGAGCTCATGGCCCGCCCGCTGCTGAACATGCACTGGCCGCAGCTGGCCGGGTTCGTGCAGCCGCTCGGCGGCGAGTACGCGGCCCGCCGCACGCTGCTGGAGCAGCTGCCGTTCCCCGTCGGCTACGGCGTGGAGCTGGGCATGCTGGTGGACGCGCTGCACCTGGTGGGCCTGGACGCGCTGGCCCAGGTCGACGTGGGCGTGCGCAGGCACCGGCACCAGGACGGGCAGGCGCTCGGCCGGATGGCCGCCGCGATCTACCGCACCGCCCAGCTGCGGCTGGCCCGCGGCCATCTGATCCGGCCCGCGCTGACCCAGTTCGAGCGGGGCGAGGAGGGGTTCGAGCCGCGCACCTACTCGGTGGACACCGAGGAGCGGCCGCCCATGGTGGAGATCGCGGAGTACGCCGAGCGGAAGGTGGCGTGAACGGGCCGTATACGGTCGGCCCGCCGGGCGGGCCGTACGTTTGAGCGGTTCGGGGCCGGGCTAGGTTGAGGCGTATGGCTTCCACGCTCGATGCTGCGCAAAAGGCTCAGGTGCTGGTCGCGTCGAACCGCGGCCCGGTCTCCTATCAGGTGGGCGAGGACGGCTCGCTGCACGCCCGGCGGGGCGGCGGCGGGCTGGTCTCGGGACTGTCCGCCATCGGGTCGGACGCGGGCTCGGTGTGGGTGTGCGCCGCACTCGGCGACGGCGACCGTGCGGCCGTCCGGCGCGCGGACGGCGGGCTGCTGCCGGCCGAGGACACCGGCGGGCAGCGGGTGCGGATGCTCGACATCGACGCGACCGTGCACACCGAGGCGTACAACGGCATCGCCAACTCGGTGCTCTGGTTCGTCCACCACATGCTGTACCAGACCCCGCTGGAGCCGGTCTTCGACGCCGGCTTCCGGCGGCAGTGGGCCTCCTACGAGGCCTACAACCGGGCGTTCGCCGAGGCGCTGGCCGAGGAGGCGGCCGAGGGCGCGGCCGTACTGATCCAGGACTACCACCTGGCCCTCGCCCCCCGCATGCTCCGCCAGCTCCGGCCCGACCTGCGCATCGGCCACTTCTCGCACACCCCGTGGGCGCCGCCGGACTACTTCCGGCTCCTGCCCGACGACATCGCGGCCGAACTGCTCAGCGGCATCCTGGGCGCAGACCGGGCGGCGTTCCTCACCCGGCGGTGGGCGGACGCGTTCATCGACTGCTGTCACGAGGTCCTCGGGCCCGGCATCCCCTCCGGCACCCGGATCGGGGTGCACGGGCTGGGCGCGGACGCGGACTTCCTGCGCAAGCGGGCGCACGAGCCGGACGTGGACGAGCGGATGGCGGCGCTGCGGGCGGAGATCGGAGAGGGCCGCAAGACGATCGTCCGGGTGGACCGGACCGAGCTGTCCAAGAACATCGTGCGCGGGCTGCTGGCGTACGAGCAGCTGCTGGAGGACCACCCCGAATGGCGGGAGAAGGTCGTCCACGTGGCCTTCGCCTACCCCTCCCGGCAGGACCTCGCCGTGTACCGCGAGTACACCGCGCAGGTGCGGCAGGTCGCGGACGAGATCAACGAACGGTACGGCACGCCCGGCTGGACCCCGGTCGTGCTGCACGTGAAGGACGACTTCGCCCGCTCCCTGGCCGCGTACCGGCTGGCCGACGTGGCGCTGGTGAACCCCATCCGGGACGGCATGAACCTGGTCGCCAAGGAAGTCCCGGTCGTCTCCGACCAGGGCTGCGCGCTGGTGCTGTCGCGGGAGGCGGGGGCGTCCGAGGAGCTGGGCGAGGACGCCTTCGTGGTGAACCCGTACGACATCGCGGGGACGGCCCGCGCCCTGCACGAGGCGCTGAACCTGCCGGCGGACGCGCGGGCGGAGCGCTCGAAGCGGCTGGCCGCCGCCGCGACCGCGCTCCCGCCCGCCCGGTGGTTCCTCGACCAGCTGGCGGAACTGGCCCCCCGGCCGAACTGAACGGCCACCGCCCGCCACAGGCCACGCGTGGTGCCGGCTCGGCTCCCGCCAGGGCGTCGGGTCAGCCGGCGGCGCCAGACCCGCCGCCCAGCTGAACGGCCAGCGCCCGCAGCAGGCCGACGACGCCCTCGGGACCGTCGACCACCAGGTCGGCCCGGTCCGCCAGTTCCGTGACCTCCGTGCTGCCGCTGCACACCAGCAGGCCGGGGACGCCGTTGGTACGGAGCTTCTCGATCGCGGCGAAGGCGGGGAGGTCGCCCAGGTCGTCACCGGCGTAGACGACACAGCCGGCCCGGACGGTGCGGGCCTGGTCGAGGAGGGCCACGCCCTTGTCCATGCCCGGCGGGCGCAGTTCCAGGACCATGCGGCCGGGCTCGACGATCAGACCGTGCCGGGTGGCGAGGTCGGCGAGGGGGGCGCGCAGGGCCTCGAACGCCGCCTGCGGGTCGGGGGCGCGGCGGGTGTGCACCGCGAGGGCCCGGCCCTTCTCCTCGATCCACGTGCCCTCTTCGGCGCCGGCGCGCTCCAGCACGCCCGGCAGCTCGGCGCGGACGGCGGCGACGCCGGGGTGCGGGGGCGGCGCGGTGACCTCGCCGGTGGCCGCGTCCCAGCGCTCTGCGCCGTAGTGGCCGAGGACGGTGAGGTGGTCCAGGCCGGGGACGCCGGCGAAGCCGCCGTACCGGACCGCGACCTCGGGCGGGCGGCCGGTGATCACGGCGACGGAGGCGACCTCGGGGGCGAGGGCGGCGAGGGCGGGCACGGCCCCGGGGTGGGCGCGGGCCTGCTCGGGGTCGGCGACGATCGGGGCCAGCGTGCCGTCGAAGTCCAGGCCGATCAGGGCGGTGCGGGGCTGCGCGAGCAGGGCGGCGAGGCCGTCCTGGCCGGCTTGCGTGCGCGGGGTCGGCAGAGCGTCCATACCGCGACACTATCCAGCTCCGGGTGGCTCACGCCTGGGTTCCGGTGCCTCACGCCCCGGGCTCGCCGGGAGGCGGCCCGGCACTCAGCGTTCCGCGCGTCTCGTCTCCCGGATCCGGCGCAGGCGGTTGACCGTGACCGGGTCGTGGGCCAGGGCCCGCTCGTCGTCCAGGAGGGCGTTGAGGAGCTGGTAGTACCGGACGGGGGACAGATCCAGCTCCTCGCGTATCGCGCGCTCCTTGGCGCCGGGGCCGGGGAAGGCCCGGCGCTCCAGTGCGAGGATCGCCTGCTCGCGGGTGCCCAGTTCCATGCCTGCCACGGTAGCGGCGGGCACCGACAACGGGCTCAGTTCGCGCTGCTGCTGTCGGCCGCCATGGCCGTCGACTGCAGGCGGGTCAGGACGCCGGCGGGGCTGCCGCCGGGGGCGACCGCCTGGCCGATGTTCTGCTTCACGGCCGCGCTGACCGCCGCCCAGGAGGTCTTGCCGACGGGGTACAGCTCCGAGGTCGGCAGCTGCTCCAGGAAGGGGCGCAGGGCCTTGTCGGCGGAGGCGTCCGAGGCCGCCATGGTGTTGGACGCGGAACTGGTGACCGGCAGCAGCCCGTACTTCCGGGAGAAGTCGAGGACGTTCTTCTCGCTGTAGACGAAGTCGAGGAAGTCGCCGATCTGCTGGGCGTGCCCGTTCTGCCTGAAGCCCATCATCCAGTCGGTGACGCCCATGGAGGCCCTGGCCCTGCCGGTGCGGCCGGGCATCGGCACCATGCCGAACTTCACGCCCTTCGCGGCGGCCTGCTGGATCAGCGTGGGATGCCCGTTGAGCATGCCGACCTGGCCGTCGGCGAAGGCGGCGAACGCGTCGGCGCGGTTCAGCTTGCCGGGGGCGACCGGGCCGGTCAGGCCCTTGCCGACCAGCTCGTCCTTGAGCCAGGTGAAGGTCTCGACGTTCTGGGCGGAGTCGATGGTGTAGGTGCCGACGTCGTCGGTGTAGCCGCTGCCGCCGTTGCCGCCGCTGAGCAGCCACTGCATGGTCTCGGCCTGGGCCTCCTCGGGGCCCAGCGGCAGGGCGTAGGGGTACTTCACGCCCTCCCCCTTGAGCGCCTTGGCGTCGGCGGCCAGCTCGTCCCAGGTGGCGGGCGGCGTGAGGCCGGCCTTGGCGAACAGGGTCTTGTTGTAGAAGAGCACGCGCGTGGAGCCGGCGAACGGGATGCCGTACTGCGTGTGCTTCCACTCGCCGGCGTCGGAGAGCTGGGAGAGGAAGTCCGCCTGGGTGCGTATGGAGAGCAGGTCGGAGACCGGGTAGAGCTTGCCGGCGGCGGCGTAGTCGGCGTAGGCGCCGATCTGGGCCATGTCCGGGGCGTGGCCGGCGTCGACCATCTCCTTGACCTTGCGGTCGACGTCGTTCCAGGAGTAGACGCTGACCTCGACGTGCACGCCGGAGTGCTGCTTCTCGTACTCCTTGACCAGGGTGTCCCAGTACTTCTTGGAGCTGTTGGCGGCGGAGTCGCCGTAGTCGGCGGCGACGAGTCTGAGGGTCACGTCGGAGGAGCCCGTACTCCCGCAGCCGCCGAGGACCGCCGTCATGCCCAGTGCGGACACCACCGCGATCGTTCCTGCCGTACGCCGACGCACGCTCACAACCCCAACCCTGCTGTCTGACGGTTCAATATGTGGACACGTAAGGTCTACACCACGTGAGTGGACTAGACCTCTCGCGGGTGGGGGGGTCACACTAGGCCCGTGGTGAGACATGTCATCGCCCTCGACGTGGGCGGTACCGGGATGAAGGCCGCCCTCGTCGGCGACGACGGTGCGCTGCTGCACCGCGCCCGACGGGCCACCGGCCGCGAGCGCGGCCCCGAGGCGGTGCTCACGGGCATCCTCGACTTCGCCGCCGAGCTGCGCGCGTACGGCGTCGAGCACTACGGCGAGCCCGCCGGCGCGGCCGGCATCGCGGTCCCCGGCATCGTCGACGAGACGACCGGCACCGCCGTCTACGCCGCCAACCTGGGCTGGCGGGACGTCCCCCTGCGGGACCTGCTCACCGAACGGCTCGGCGTGCCCGTCGCGCTCGGCCACGACGTCCGCACCGGCGGCCTCGCGGAGGGCCGGATCGGCGCGGGCCGGGGCGCGGACCGGTTCCTGTTCGTGCCGCTGGGCACCGGGATCGCCGGTGCCATCGGCATCGACGGCCGGGTGGAGGCCGGCGCGCACGGCTTCGCCGGCGAGATCGGCCACATCGTCGTACGCCCCCACGGCACGGTCTGCCCCTGCGGGCAGCGCGGCTGCCTGGAGCGGTACGCCTCCGCGTCCGCCGTCAGCGAGGCCTGGGCGGCGGCCTGCGGCGACCCCGGAGCGGACGCCGCGGACTGCGCCGAGGCCGTCGCGTCCGGTGACCCGAACGCCGTCCGGATCTGGCAGGAGGCGGTGGACGCGCTCGCCGACGGGCTGGTCACCGCCGTCACCCTGCTGGACCCCCGCACGCTGATCATCGGTGGCGGCCTGGCCGAGGCGGGGGAAGTGTTGTTCCAGCCCCTGCGGGACGCCGTCCGGCACCGGATCACCTTCCAGAAACAGCCCACCATCGTCCCCGCCGCCCTCGGCGACACGGCCGGCTGCCTGGGCGCGGGCCTGCTCGCGCGGGACCTGCTGACAGCCACTTCTACGACTCCGGAGGTAAGCACCTGATGGCAACCGAGCGGGACAATCAGGCTCCGGGTGGGAACAGCGCCCCGCCTCAGGCGCGGGACGGAGCCGATCCGCGGCTCCACCGCGGGACGCGCGTACCCACCACCGGCCCGCAGGTGCTCAACGGCGCGAACGTGGTCCTGCCCACCGGAACGGTGAAGAACGGCCGCGTGGTCGTGGACGGCAAGCGCATCGCCGGGACCGCACCGGCCGACGCCCAGGTCATCGACGTCACCGGCCACTGGCTCGTCCCCGGCTTCGTGGACCTCCACAACCACGGCGGAGGCGGAGCCTCCTTCTCCGGCACCGCCGAGCAGATCCTCACCGCCGTGCGCACCCACCGCGCCCACGGCACCACCACCCTCGTCGCCTCCACCGTCACCGACGAGATGGACCTGCTGGTCCGGCAGGCCGGCCTGCTGAGCGAGCTGGCCGAGCAGGGCGACATCGCCGGCATCCACTTCGAGGGGCCGTTCATCTCTCCGTGCCGCAAGGGCGCGCACTCCGAGAAGCTGCTGCGCGACCCGGACCCGGCCGAGGTCCGCAAACTGATCGACGCGGCACGCGGCAAGGCCAAGATGGTCACGCTCGCGACCGAGCTGCCGGGCGGCATCGAGTCGGTACGGCTGCTCGCCGAGCACGGCGTGATCGCGGCCATCGGGCACACGGACGCCGGTTACGAGCAGACGGTCGAGGCGATCGACGCGGGCGCCACCGTCGCCACCCACCTGTTCAACGCCATGCCCGCCCTGAACCACCGCGCGCCCGGCCCGATCGCCGCCCTCCTGGAGGACGAGCGGGTGACGGTCGAGCTGATCAACGACGGCGTCCACCTGCACCCGGCCGCGCTGGAGCTGGCGTTCCGTCACGCGGGCGCCGACCGGGTGGCGTTCATCACCGACGCGATGGACGCGGCCGGCATCGGCGACGGACGCTACATGCTCGGCCCCCTGGAGGTGGAGGTCAGCGAGGGCGTGGCCCGGCTCGTGGAGGGCGGTTCGATCGCCGGCTCCACGCTCACCCTGGACCGCGCGTTCCAGCGGGCGGTGACCGTCGACAAGCTGTCGGTGGAGGACGCCGTGACCGCCCTGTCGGCCAACCCGGCCCGCCTGCTCGGCCTCTTCGACCGCGTCGGCTCCCTGGAGCCCGGCAAGGACGCCGACCTCGTCCTGCTGGACGCGGACTTCCGGCTGAAGGGCGTGATGCGGCAGGGCGCATGGGTGGTAGCGCCCCAACTGCCCTGATCCGTACCGCCGTCCAGGGACGGAGGCCGACCCGGGCACTGGGCCGGCCCCCGTCTCTTTGGCATGATCGGGACCCCGGAAACCGAGACAGCCGCACGGACTTCGAGGGAGGTCGGCCCGGGTGATCCTCACGGTCACGCTGAACACCGCTCTCGACATCACCTATCGCGTACGGTCGCTGCGGCCGCACGCCTCCCACCGCGTCTCGGAGGTGGCCGAGCGTCCCGGCGGCAAGGGCGTGAACGTGGCCCGGGTCCTGGCCGCGCTGGGCCACGAGGTGACGGTCACGGGGTTCGCGGGCGGCGGGACCGGCCGGGAGATACGCGACCGGCTGGCCGGCACGCCCGGCCTCACGGACGCGCTGGTGCCCGTCGCCGGGGCGACCCGGCGCACGATAGCCGTGGTCGACGAACTGTCAGGTGACACCACCCAGCTCAACGAGCCCGGCCCGCAGATCGAGCCGGCCGAGTGGGGCGCCTTCCTCGACCGCTACGAGGAACTGCTGGGCGGCGCCTCGGCGGTGGCCCTGTGCGGCAGCCTGCCGCCGGGGGTGCCGGTGGGGGCGTACGCGAACCTGGTCCGCACGGCCCGCTCCGCCGGTGTGCCGGTGCTCCTGGACACGAGCGGCGAGCCCCTGCGCCGCGGGGTGGCGGCCCGCCCCGACATCGTCAAGCCCAACGCCGACGAACTGGCCGAACTCACCGGCTCCCACGACCCGCTGCGCGCCACCCAGGACGCCCGACGCCGCGGCGCCCACGCGGTGGTCGCCTCCCTCGGCCCGGACGGCCTGCTCGCCGTCACCCCCGAGGGCCGCTGGCGCGCGGCACCGCCGGCCCACATCCCGGGCAACCCGACCGGCGCGGGCGACTCCGCGGTGGCGGGCCTGCTGTCCGGCCTGGTGGAGAACCTCCCCTGGCCGGACCGCCTCACCCGCGCGGTCGCGCTGTCGGCGGCGACGGTACGGGCGGCTGCGGCCGGCGAGTTCGACCGGGCGGCGTACGAGGAGCTGCGCGGACAGGTGGCGGTGACCGGGGCGGTCAGCGCGGCCTAGCCCCGGCCGACCTTGCCCTTCTTCAGCCAGAGCTGGTCCAGGAGGACGTCGCACTTGTCGCCGGGCTGGCAGGACAGCGAGATCGTGTTGGAACCCTTGTTCAGCGTCGGGTAGGCGTAGCTCTCGGTCCAGGCCTTCGCGGGGTCGGACAGGTGCGTCCAGTTGGCGAAGTTGAACCCGCTGCCGTACTTCTGGCCATTGACGGTGAGGGTCATCGACTGGTTCTCACCGGGGTTGTTGTACCGCGCGAGGAGGGTGTACGCGCCCTCCTCCGGAATGTTCACGGTCCAGGTCACCGAGGCGCCCACCGTGGTCAGGCCACCCACATACGTGCCGCCGGCCGCCCGCGCGCCCGGCACGTCGGCCGCCTTGGTCGCACCGCCCGCCAGCTGGAGGGCGCTCGCGTCCGTCTTCGGCAGCTCGCCCGGGGTCGCCGAGCTGCTGCCCGACGGGCTCGGGGAGCTGGTCTGGGACTGGGTCGGAGTGGAGCCGGCCTCGTTGCCGGACTTGTCGTCGTCCGTGTTGCCGTTGATCATCGCGATGCCGATGCCGATGACGACCGCGGCGACCACCGCGATGGCGCCGATCAGCAGGCCCTTGGTGTTGGGGCCGCGGCGGCCGGGCGCGGGGGGTGCGGGGCGGTGGGAGGCGGGGGGGCCGCCGGGCAGCGTCTCCGGGGCCTGATAGTGGGCGTTCGGCTGACCGTAGGCGCCCTGCTGGGGGACGCCCTGGCCGTACGGGGCCTGCGGGGCGCCGTAGCTGCGCTCGCCGACCGTACGCACCCTGCTGACCGAGTTCGGGTAGCCGTAACCGCCGGACGGCGGCTGGGCTCCCCGGGCCTGGCCGTCTGCGTACAGGTAGCCGAACGGGTCGTCGTCCTCGGGCGTGCTCGCGCCGTTGTCGCCGGGCGTCATCCCTTGGTACTCCTCAACAGGTGCGGGCGGATGCGGTACGGGTGTGGAATGGCGAGCCTACCCGCTCTCGCTGGTCCAAACGGGTGACCAGGACCGCATCAACTCGCTGACCTGCGCATCATCCAGCGCGCCGGTGCTGTTTGGGACGAGATCGTTTCTCTACGTACATCCGCTCGTCAGCGGACTTCAACACCTCGTCCGCCGTCATCCCGCAGTGAGCCCAGCCGATGCCGAAACTCGCGCCCACCCGGACCGCCCGCCCCTCGGCGCGGATCGGCTGGATGATCTCGTTGCGCAGCCGTACGGCGAGGTCCTGGGCGTCGGCCCGGCCGAGGCCGTCGGCGAGGATGACGAACTCGTCGCCGCCGAGCCGGGCGACCGTGTCGCCGTCCCGGACGCCGTTGCTCAGCCGCCGGGCGACCTCGATGAGGACCGCGTCGCCGGCGTTGTGCCCGAACCGGTCGTTGATCGACTTGAAGCCGTCGAGGTCGCAGAAGAGCACCGCGAGGCCCTTGGTGCCGTCGTCGCGGCCGTCCTCGGGGGCGACGGTGTGCACGTGGTGGTCGTAGGCGTCGAAGCCCTCCGCGCCCGGCGTGAAGTCGAAGCCGTGGCCGGCGGGGGCGTCGAAGGCGGGGTGGCCGTAGGCCGCGTCCAGGGACTCCAGGGCGCCGGCGTGGGCGGGGCGCTGGCAGAGCCGGGCGGACAGGCGCGAGCGCAGTTCGGCGGAGTTGGGCAGGCCGGTCAGCGAGTCGTGGGAGGCGCGGTGGGCGAGCTGGAGTTCGCGCCGCTTGCGCTCCTCTATGTCCTCGACGTGGGTGAGGAGGAAGCGGGGGCCGTCGGCGGCGTCGGCGACGACGCTGTTGCGCAGGGACACCCAGACGTAGGTGCCGTCGCGGCGGCCCAGCCGCAGTTCCGCCCGGCCGCCCTCCGCGGAGGTCCGCAGCAGGGTGCCGACGTCCTCGGGGTGGACGAGGTCGGCGAAGGAGTAGCGGCGCATCGCGGAGGCGGGCCGGCCGAGCAGCCGGCACAGGGCGTCGTTGGTGCGCAGGATGCGGCCGTGCTGGTCGCCGCCCATCTCGGCGATGGCCATGCCGGAGGGGGCGTACTCGAAGGCCTGCCGGAAGGATTCCTCGCTGGCGCGCAGGGCCTGCTGCTCGCGTTCCAGGCGGACCAGGGCGCGCTGCATGTTGGCGCGCAGGCGCGCGTTGCTGATCGCGATGGCGGCCTGGAAGGCGTACATCTGGAGGGCCTCGCGGCCCCAGGCGCCGGGGCGGCGGCCGTTGCGCGGCCGGTCGACGGATATGACGCCGAGGAGTTCGCCGCAGGAGCCGCCCTGCACGCCGGGGGTGTACATGGGCGCGAACAGCCGGTCGGAGGGGTGCCACTCGTCCTCGAAGCGCGGGGCGGGCCCGTCGGTGTACCACTGGGGGACGTCGTCGTCGTCGAGGACCCAGCCCTCGGTGTGCGGTATGAAGACGAGGTCGCCCCAGCGTTCGCCCATGCTCAGCCGCCGGTCCCAGGACTCGCGGGAGCCGGCGCGGCCGGTGATGAGGGCCTCGGCGGCGGGGTTGCCGGAGAAGGCGGCGACCACGAGATCGCCGTCCTGGCGGACCAGGTTGACGGCCGCCATCTCGTAACCGAGGGCGGTGACGGCCCCGTCGGCGACGGTCTGCAGTGTGTCCGCCAGGCTGCGTGCCGTGTTCATGTCGGCCATGACCTGGTGCAGCTGTCGCAGGGACGCAAGACGGACATACGGCTCCGACTCGGTCTCCATGCTCACCCTCCCCCCGAGACCTCGCAGCGAATCAAGGGTTGTGTCTGAACCTCTTCGTGGCTTCCCCGCCACTGAATCACAGCGCGAAGCCCACTCGGTACACAGGGTCAACAATTCCTGCCCCTTGTGACTCAAGTCACAGGAGAACGTGAACAATTGAGTGGAGTTTCTGCGTTTGCCCTGTGCGTTTACTGAACGCACAGCGTGCGCCTGTGCTCACATGATGCACGCATCTGGCCGCTCGCGTACGCCTCGGCCGTCCCCTCGCCTGCGCCCCGGCCGTCGCCGGCATGCGCCGCTGGTCCTAGGACCCGGTTCGGGCGGAGGGCCGATGCGGGCCGCGAGGGCCGGCGACTAGCGTTTCCGGCGTGCTGAAGACTCCCTCCCCCACCACCCCCCTGCCTTCCGGGCATGCTGAGGGGGTGAGCAACGACGAGTTCCGGGCCGCGATGTCCCGGCTGGCCGCGGGCGTGGTCCTGGTGACCGCGCAGGAACCGCCGCTGGACCCGGACGACCCCGAGGCACCGGGCGTGGAGGACGTCGGCATGACCGCCACCGCCTTCATGTCGGTCTCCCTCGACCCGCCGCTGGTCCTGGTCAGCCTGCGCACCGGCGCCCGCATGGACGACCTGCTCGACGAGCAGCCGCTGTGGGCGGTGTCGGTGCTCACCGAGAGCCAGCGGCACATCGCGGGCCGCTTCGCCATGAAGGGCCGCATCAGCGACCGGCTGCTCTTCGAGGACATCCCCTACGTCCGGGGCGAGGCCACCGGCGCCCCGCTGGTCGGCGGCGCGCTGGCCACCCTCGAGTGCCGGACCGAGCAGCGCGTGACCGCCGGGGACCACACCCTGGTCATCGGCCGCGTCCTCACCGCCCGGGTGCCCAGCGCCGAGGGCGGCCCGCTGCTGTACTTCCGGGGGCGGTACCGGCAGTTGGGCTGAGCGCGGAATTCCGTCGCGGGCGGGGGAACCGGCGGCCTACGGTGCGCGGATGACACCACGTCTGGAAGAGATCACCCCGGGGAACTTCGACACCGCCGTCGCCGTCCGTGTCCGCCCCGACCAGGAACACGCCGTCGCACCGGTCGTGCGGTCCCTCGCCGAGGCGTACGTCCACCCCGCCGGCGTCGCCTGGCCCCGCCTGATCGTCGACGACGGCCGCGCGGTCGGCTTCCTGATGGCCTTCTTCGGCATCGACTGGCACGGCGACGGCAGCGTGCACCGCTCCGGGCTGTGGCGGCTGAACATCGCCGCCGGCGAGCAGGGCAGGGGCTACGGCCGCTTCGCCGTCGACGCGGTGGCCGGCGAGATCCGCCGCCGGGGCGGCACGGAGCTGTACGCCAGCTGGCACCCCGGCCCGCACGGTCCCGAGGAGTTCTACCTCCGCCTGGGCTTCGGGAAGAACGGGGAGACGAGCGGGGACCAGACGGTGGGGGTGCTGCACCTGTCCTGAGGCAGGCCCGTTCAGACCTCCTCGACGGCGAGGTCCGCCAGCCGGGCGGGGTCGGTGACGACGTCGATCACCGAGATGCGGTCGGCGACGAAGGTGAAGGCCAGGACCCGCTCCGGGCGTCCGCCGGCGAACACGGCCAGGCCGGTCGCGCCGTCGACCAGCACCGGCCGCGCGACGCGCGCCAGGTGGGCGAAGCCCGCCGCGGCGGCGGCGACCCGGGCCGCACCGCTGTTCACACCGGCCTCGCCGCGGGCCTCGACCTCGGGGTCGAGCACCTCCAGCAGCCCGTCGAAGTCGCCGTCCCGCGCGGCGGCCAGGAAGGCGTCCACCACCTCCCGCTGCCGGGCCAGATCCGCCTCCGGCGCCGCCACGCCCCGCACCCGGCGCCGGGCCCGGCTGGCGAGCTGCCGCGTCGCGGCCGGGCTGCGTCCGAGGATGCCGCCGATCTCCTCGAAGGGCACCCCGAACAGGTCGTGCAGCACGAAGGCGAGCCGCTCGGCCGGGGAGAGGGTGTCCAGGACGACGAGGAGGGCCAGTCCGACCGAGTCGGCGAGCAGGGCGTTGCGCGCGGGGTCCGGCTCGGCGGACGGCGCCGGCTGCCAGGTCTCCAGCGGCTGCTCGCCCCGGGAGCGGCGGGAGCGGAGCATGTCCAGGCAGACCCGGCCGACGACGGTCGTCAGCCAGCCGCCGAGGTTCTCCACCTCGCGGGTGTCGGACCGGCTGAGCCGGAACCAGGCCTCCTGGACGGCGTCCTCGGCCTCGGCGGCGGAGCCGAGCATCCGGTAGGCGACGGCCCGCAGGTGTCCGCGGTGGGCCTCGAAGCGCTCGGCGAGAAAGTCGTTGTCGGTCATGGGTGGCTGCGGCCTCTCCGTGGTCGTCCTCGGTGGTCCCGAGGACTCCTGCACCACCCTGACGACAGCGAGCGGGCGGATGTGACAGGCCGGGGCCCCGGCCCGCCCCGCTCCCTGATCCGGCCTGATCCGAACGAGAGGCCCTAACCCCAGTCCCGGCCCGAACGGCCCCGCTTGGTCTCCGCGCGCTGCTTCTTCTCCCGCAGCCGGCGTTCGTTGATGCCGCGCGGGATGCGGGTCGGCTTGCGGGGCTTGGGCGGCGGCGCGGTGGCCTCCGCGAGGAGCGCGGCGAGGCGTACGGCGGCGGCCTCGCGGTTGCGCCACTGGGAGCGGTGCTCGGAGGCCCGTACGGACACCACCCCGTCGACGAGGCGGCCGGCCAGCCGCCGCAGCGCCCGCTCCTTCCACACCGGGGGGAGCGCCTGCGTGCCCGCGAGGTCGAAGCGCAGCTCGACCTGCGAGTCGCTGGTGTTGACGTGCTGTCCACCGGGCCCGGACGACCTGGAGAAACGCCACATCAGCTCGGCCTCGGGGAGCGAGACGGAGCCACGGATGAGGTACGGCCCGGACATGTCCTCCATGTTCCCGGCCCGGCCCGCCTCACGTCACCTGGATTTCCGGTCCGGACAGAACGGTTCGGTAAAAAAGGTAAAGGGATCCGGAACCACGGGGACCCCCCTCGACGTTGTCCCCGGTGACGGTAGCTTCGTCGGCACAGAGTGCACGGATATGCACGGGTATCTAAGGAAGGGACTCCCAACATGGCTGTAAGCCTGTCCAAGGGTGGCAACGTCTCGCTCACCAAGGAGGCTCCGGGCCTGACCGCCGTCACCGTGGGCCTCGGCTGGGACGTCCGCACCACGACCGGCACGGACTTCGACCTGGACGCCTCCGCCATCGCGGTGAACGGCCAGGGCAAGGTCTACTCGGACGCCCACTTCGTCTTCTTCAACAACAAGCAGACCCCGGACAACTCGATCGTCCACACGGGCGACAACCGCACGGGCGAGGGCGCCGGCGACGACGAGGCGATCAACGTCAACCTGGCCGCGCTCCCGGCCGACATCGACAAGGTCGTCTTCCCCGTCTCCATCTACGACGCCGAGAACCGCGGCCAGAACTTCGGTCAGGTCCGCAACGCCTACATCCGCATCGTCAACCAGGCGGGCGGCGCCGAGATCGCGCGCTACGACCTGTCCGAGGACGCGGCCACCGAGACGGCCATGATCTTCGGCGAGCTGTACCGCAACGGCGCGGAGTGGAAGTTCCGCGCGGTGGGCCAGGGTTACGCCTCGGGCCTGGTGGGCATCGCCCAGGACTTCGGCGTGAACGTCTGACGAACGCAGTCGCGGGAGAGGCCCCCGGCCCGGACCCGGGGGCCCTCTTCAGGGCACCCGCGGGAAGCGGGCCTGGAGCGTCCAGACCGCCGGGTTCTCCGCCAGGTCCTCGTGGAGGTCGACGAGGTCCGCGAGCAGGTCGTGCAGGAAGTCGCGGGCCTCACGGCGGAGTTCGGCGTGGGAGAAGGTCAGCGGGGACTCCTCGGCCGGCATCCAGTCGGCGGCGATGTCGACCCAGCCGAAGCGGCGCTCGAAGAGCATGCGGTCGGTGGACTCGGTGAAGTCCAGCTCCGCCCGCTGCGGCCGGGCGGCGCGGGAGCCCAGCGGGTCCCGGTCCAGCCGTTCCACGATGTCGCACAGCGCCCACGCGAAGTCCAGCACCGGCACCCATCCCCAGGCCGTGGACAGCTCCCGGTCGGACTCGGTGTCGGCGAGATAGACGTCCCCGCAGAACAGGTCGTACCGCAGCGCGTGGACGTCCGCGCGGCGGTAGTCGGTCTGCGGGGGATCCGGGAACCGGGTGGAGAGGGCGTAGCCGATGTCGAGCACGGGGAAGATGGTGTCACGTCGGCCCGACCGGCTCCGCCCGCGGTGGGCCCGCACACCCGGGACCGCCGGTATGTCCAGATCCGTGCGCCTTGTCCCGGCCCTCTCCACGCTCCTCGCCCTCGCCCTCGCGGGCACCGCGTGCGACGGCGGGGTGCGGGGCACCCCGGGCGGCCCTGGCGTACGCGACCCGTACTTCCCGAAGGCCGGCAACGGCGGCTACGACGTCGGGCACTACGCCCTCACCCTGGACTACACCCCGGCCACCCGCCGGCTCACCGGCACGGCCGTGATCACCGCGCGGGCCACCCGGGACCTGTCCGCCTTCGACCTCGACCTCGCCGGGCTGCGCGTCGACGCGGTCACCGTCGAGGGCGAGGCCGCCCGCTGGAGCCGCGCCGGACAGGAACTCACCGTCCGCCCGCGCGACGACCTCACCCGTGGCGAGACGTTCCGCACGACCGTCCGCTACTCGGGCACCCCGCGCACCCTCACCGACCCCGACGGCTCCGAGGAGGGCTGGCTGCCCACCGCCGACGGCGCCCTGGCCCTCGGGGAACCCGTCGGCTCCATGGCCTGGTTCCCCGGCAACCACCACCCCTCCGACAAGGCGACGTACGACATCACGGTCACCGTCCCGAAGGGCCTCCAGGCCGTCTCCAACGGGGAGTTGACGGGTCACATCACGAAGGGCGGCCGTACCGCCTACCACTGGCACACCGGCCGGCCCATGGCGAGCTATGTCGCCACCGTCGCCGTCGGCCGCTACGACATCACCCGCGGCAGCGGCCCGCACGGCCTGCCCCTCGTCACCGCCGTCGACCCCACGCAGGCCGAGGCGAGCGCCAAGGTGCTCGCGAAGATCCCGGAGATCCTGGACTGGGAGGAGCACACCTTCGGGCCGTACCCCTTCTCCTCGGCCGGCGCGATCGTCGACCGCCCGCACGACGCCGGCTACGCCCTGGAGACCCAGAACCGGCCCGTCTTCCCCGCCGACCAGCTGAACACCTCGATCCTCGTGCACGAACTCGCCCACCAGTGGTACGGCGACTCGGTCACCCCCCGGTCCTGGCGGGACATGTGGCTCAACGAGGGCTTCGCGACGTACGCGGAGTGGCTGTACCGGGAGGACCACGGCGGGCCCACCGCCCAGGAGACGTTCACCCGGCTGTACGAGAGCGACGGCGACGACCTCTGGGCCTTCCCGCCCGCGCGGCAGTCGGATGCCGCGCACATCTCCGGCAGCCCGGTCTACGAGCGCGGCGCGATGGTCCTGCACAAGATCCGCCGGAAGGTCGGCGACGACACCTTCCACGCCATCCTCCGGGGCTGGGCCGCCGCCCACCGCCACGGCACCGCGAGCACCGCCGACTTCACCGCCTACGTCGAGAAGCAGGCCCCGGACCAGGACTTCGGCGGGATCTGGAAGGACTGGCTGTACGGCGACGGCAAGCCGGACCACCCGTGAGGACGGGCGGCCCGGCCGCCGCGGCGCCGTACCCCTGCCGCTACCTGACGTTCACGGCCGCCCAGGCCGCCGCCACCGCGTTGTACTCCGCGCTGCCCGAGCCGTACAGGTCGGCCGCGGCCTGCAAGGTGCCGGTACGGGCCCCCGCGTAGTCCGTGGACGAGGTGAAGTACGTGGTCAGGGCCTTGTACCAGATCTGGACCGCCTTGTCCCGGCCGATGCCGGTGACCGTGGAGCCGTCGTACGTCGGGGAGTTGTAGGACACCCCGTTGACCGTCTTCGCGCCGCTGCCCTCGGACAGCAGGTAGAAGAAGTGGTTGGCGACACCGGACGAGTAGTGCACGTCCAGGCGGCCGACGGTGCGCGACCAGTAGTCGGCGGAGGCGCCGTCCTTGCTGGGCTTGTCCATGTAGCGCAGCGGGGTGCCGTCGCCGTTGATGTCGATCTTCTCGCCGATGAGGTAGTCACCGGTGTCGGCGGAGTTGTTCGCGAAGAACTCCACCGAGGTGCCGAAGATGTCGGAGGTGGCCTCGTTCAGGCCGCCCGACTCGCGGCTGTACTTCAGGCCGGCGGTGGCCGCGGTCAGGCCGTGGCTCATCTCGTGCCCGGCGACGTCGAGAGAGGTCAGCGGGTCGGCGTTGTTCGCGCCGTCGCCGTACGTCATGCAGAAGCAGCTGTCGTTCCAGAACGCGTTGACGTAGGCGTTGCCGTAGTGGACGCGGGAGTAGGCCGCCCTGCCGTCGCCCGCGATGCCGTTGCGGTTGAACGCGGACTTGTAGAAGTCCCAGGTGACGGCGGCGCCGTAGGCGGCGTCGACGGCGGCCGTCTGGCGGTTGTTCACCGTGCCGTCGCCCCACAGGTCGTCGGCGTCGTGGAAGAGGGTGCCGGTGCCGGTGGTGCCGCCGTTCAGGTCGTACGTCTTGTGGCCGCCGCGCCCGCCGTCGGTCAGGTCGTAGCCCCCGGAGGCGGCGGCGGTGGTGCCGAGCGGGACGGCGCCGCTGTACTGGCTGGTGCCCGTGCCGGTGTCGACGGCCTCGAAGGAGTACAGCCGCTTGCCGGTGCGCGCGTCCGTGATGACGTGCAGCTCGCTCGGTGTGCCGTCGGGCCGGGCGCCCTTGACGACGGACTCGTAGGCGAGGACCGGCTTGCCGGCCGCGGCCCACACGACCTTGCGGGCGGTGGCGGCGCCGGCCTTCGCGGTGCCGGCGGCCTTGAGGGCGGTGCGCTGCGCGGCGGCCGGGGACACGGCCGCCGTCGTGCTCGGCACGGATATCCGGGCCTTGGTCGCCTTGGTGACGCCCTTCAGCGACCCGTTCTTCGCGGCGTGGACGACCAGATCGCCGCCGAGCACCGGCAGACCGGCGTACGTGCGCTCGTAGCGGGTGTGGACGGTGCCGTCCGCGTCCTCGACCACGTCCCGGACGACCAGCTTCTCCCGTGTGCCGAGCCCGAGTTCGCGGGCCGCCGTACCGGCGTTCCGCTGGGCCGACCTCAGCGCGGCGGCACGGGCCGGGGCGCTGAGCGCGACGGCCTTGGCGCCGGAGGGGTGGGGTGCGGGGGCGGCCGTCGCGGCGCCGTTCTGGAGGGCGAGGACGATCATCGCCGCGGAGCCGACCAGGGCGGCGGCGCGCACGGCGGTGGTGCGGGGAGTACGGGAGGCGCCGGTGTCGTGGGGCTGCTGTCTCACTCGATCTCCTTCTGTCCGGTCTCGTGGGGTGGAGACACAGAGGGGCCACAGGGGATGCACAGAGTTGCGGCGGGCGAGGAGAGAGTGACACCGGAACCCGTCTGTTTGACAGAGCGCCGTCAAGACTTTACGTGTTCGTATCCGAATGCCGTGCTGCGGAATCCGTTATACGGACGCGCGTTCCACCCCAACCCCTGCCTCACACAGCGCACTTGAGGCGTGGGACGTCACACCCGGCGCGCCTCCCCCTCGTCCAGCAGCCGCACGAGGCCGGGCCTCGACGTTGTCGTACCGGAACAGGAGCACCGCGCCGGCGGGGTCCACGACGGCGACCCCGGCCGCTCACGGGGGTGTCCGCAGCACCTTGCGCAGCACGGCACAGGGCCGGCCCAGAGCGCGGTCGGGACGGTGGTCGACGACCTCGTAGCCGAGGGCGGTCCAGAAGGCCAGCCCCTTGGGGTTGTTCTCCAGCACCGCGAGCCGTACGGCCTGCCGCCCGGCGGCGCGGAAGCGCTCCTCCACCAGCGTGGCGACCCGCCGGCCGTACCCCTTGCCGTGCTCACCGGCGTGGACCATGAGCAGCCCGATCCAGGGGTCGGGGTCGGCGGGGTCGGGATGGCGGGCCAGCGTGATCACCACCGCCACCAGCCGCCCCTCGACGCGGGCCAGCAGCACCTCGCTGCCCGCCCCGGCCAGTGCGGCCGCCACCTGCTCGGGCCGTATGTCGTCCGGGTCGGGGAAGTCCCCGCTGAGCGCCTGGAACTCACGGTTCGAGGCGTACAGCGCGGTCAGCTCGGTGAGCAGAGGGGCCGGGATGGCGCCGTGCGACGGCAGGGGTTCGAGGATCACGCGCCGCACCGTACAGTGCCCTCCCGGCTCTTTCACCGGTCTGTGGACGACGTCACCCGAGAGCCCGGGTGGGAGCGGCACGGCCTCCACTGCGGGGAAGGGCGCGCCGCCCGCAGGCGTCACATGACCCGGATCCCCATCGCCGCCGCCAGCACCGGGGCCAGGTCCAGCAGCTGCCCCGTGCTGATCACCGCGCCGGAGAGCCGGTCCAGGCCCCGGGTGATCTCCAGCGGAGCGGCCCCGCGCAGGTCGACGTCCGTCAGGGTCGCCCCGCCGAAGTCGGCCCCCTTCACGGCGCAGTCGGCGAACTCCACCCGCTCCAGACGCGCGCCCGCGAAGTCCGGTTCGACCAGGACGCAGGACTCGAAGACGACGTCCCTGAGACGGGCCTCCCGCAGGTTCAGGTAGTCGATCTTGCCGCCCCGGATCACGACTCGCTCCAGCACGGCGCCGTGCAGCTGCGTGCCGCCCAGGCGGGCGTCGACCAGCTCGACGTCCCTGAGCGTGGCCTCGGCCAGCCCCGTCCCGACCCCGCGCAGCCCGGTCAGCACCGAGTCCAGCACCCGGGCCCGGCCCAACGCGGTCTCGTCCACGGCGCAGCCGGTGAGCGCGCAGTCCATGAACCGGGCGCCCACGCCGTCCTGCCCGGACAGGTCGCGGTCCCGGAAGTCCCGCCCGTCGTAGTCGCCGTCCGGCTCCAACTCCCCCTCGGTCCACGACTCCAGAGGCGGCAGCCGCACCTCCGGCCGCCGCGCCCCCCGCACCTCCGCCCGGCCCGCGGGCCGGCTTCCCGTCGCTCGCCTCACCATGCGCCCATGCTGCACCCCGCCACTGACACCCCGCTCCGAGCCGGGAAGACGGCCGGGATGTCACATGCGGCGGGGCGCCGGCCGTCGTACTCCCGGCCAGTGCACCGACCACAGGGAGACCCATGCACAAGCCCGCGCACCACATCACCGTCATCGGCGGCGGCTTCGCCGGACTCACCGCCGCGATCACCGCCGCCGAGGCCGGCGCCCGGGTCACCGTGTACGAGGCCCACGGCACCCTGGGCGGCCGGGCCCGGACGGCGCAGGGGCCGTACCGGACCAACGAGGGCCCGCACGCGCTCTACGCCGGCGGCCCGCACTGGACCTGGCTCCGGCAGCGGGACCTGATCGGCCCGCTCGCCGCGCTGCCGCCCCTGGAGGCCGCCCGGCTGCGGCTGCGCCACCACGGCGCGCTGCGCCGCACACCACCCTTCGCCCTGCTCAAGCTGCTGCGGCGCCGGGTCGGCCCGGCCCCCGTCGACGCCGACTTCCTCGGCTGGGCCACCGGCATCGCCGGCGAGGAGGGCGCCCGCGCGGCGGCGCACTACGCGGCGGTGGCCCTGTTCCACCACGACCCTGGCGCCCTGTCCGCCGCCTTCGTGCAGGAGCGGCTGCGCCGGGCCGCCAAGCTGCCGCCGGAGGCGCACTACCCGCGCGGCGGCTGGGGCGGGGTCATCGACCGGATGGCCGCGCGGGCCTGGGACATGGGCGTGCGGATCGAGACCGGGGCCCGGGTGGACGAGCTGCCCGAGGACACCCCGGTGGTCGTCGCCACCGGTCTGCCCGCCGCCCGGCGGCTGCTCCGCGACGACTCGCTGGAGTGGCCGAGCGGCCGTACCGTCCTCCTCGACCTCGCCGTGCGCACCCGGCGCGGGGACGCCTTCGCCGTCTCCGACCTGGACGCGCCGGGCTGGATCGAGCGCTTCACCGCCCAGGACCCGTCCCTCGCGCCGGCCGGCGAGCAGCTGATCCAGGGACAGTTCCCGATCGGTCCCGGCCAGGCCCGGGCCGACGGCGTGGCCCGCGCCGAGCAGCTGCTGGACCTGGGGTTCCGGGGATGGCGGGAGCGGGTGACCTGGCGGCGGGAGGCCGTGGCGGACGGCCGCACGGGGGCCGTGGACCTGCCGGGCCGCAGCTGGCGGGACCGGCCCGCCGTGGACCGCGGCGACGGGGTCTACCTCGCGGGCGACCAGGTGGCGGCGCCGGGCGTGCTCGCGGAGGTCTCCTTCAACAGCGCGGTGACGGCGGTGTCCCTCATCCTCGGCCGGCCCGCCCTTGACCTCAAGCGCGCTTGAGGTCGGAGGGTGGGAGCACACCGCGCTCGTCTCCCTGGGGGTCCCATGCACGCCGTCCGCCTGTACGCCTTCGGTCCGGCCGAGAACCTGGCCTACGAGGAAGTCCCGGACCCCGTCCCGGGCCCCGGCCAGGTGCGGATAGCGGTCGCCGCGGCCGGCGTGCACCTGCTCGACGCGGCCCTGCGGGAGGGCCACCAGGGCCCGCTGCCCGAGCCGCCCCGCCTGCCGACCGTGCCCGGCCGGGAGGTCGCGGGTGTCGTGGACGCGCTCGGCGACGGCGTGGACGGCCTGTGGCTCGGCCGCCGGGTGGTGGCCCATCTGGGGTTCGCGCCCGGCGGGTACGCCGAACTCGCCGTCACCGAGGTCGAGCGGGTGCACGACGTCCCGGAGAACCTGGACTTCGCCGCGGCCGTCGCCATGATCGGCACGGGCCGTACCGCGCTGGGCATCGCGCAGTTCGCCGAGCCGGGACCGGACGACGTGGTGGTCGTGCCCGCCGCGGCCGGCGGCATCGGCACGCTGCTCGTGCAGCACGCCACGAACGCCGGGGCGACCGTGATCGGACTCGCGGGCGGCCCCGGGAAGACCGCCCGGGTCCGCGCGAACGGCGCCGACCTCGCCGTCGACTACACCGACCCCGACTGGCCCGCCAAGGTCCGCGCCCACCTGGGCGGCCGGCCCGCCTCCCTCGTCTACGACGGCGTGGGCGGCCAGGTCGCCCGGGAGGCCGTCGCCCTGCTCGGCCCCGGCGGCCGGCACCTGGTGTTCGGCTGGTCCGCCGAGGGCGTCGGCCAGGGCCGGGGGTACCACGTCGAGGGTGTCTCGGAGTCGGTGCTCGGCCCGGCGATGCTGGAGCGGGCCGGCGGTCTGCGCGCGCTGGAACTGCGCGCGCTCGCCGAGGCCGCCCGGGGCCGGCTGCGCCCGGCCGTCACCCGCTTCCCGCTGGCACGGGCCGCCGCCGCGCACCGGGCGCTGGAGGGGCGGGCCACGATCGGCAAGGTCGTGCTCGAACCCTGACGGCGCCCGGGGCGGCACGGGGGTGGCACGGCCCGGAGACTGCGGAGTGCGGC
>NZ_JBEXKG010000057.1:0-44748 GCF_040609555.1 Streptomyces sp. NPDC004658 | reverse complement strand
GNCCGGTGGCGGGGCCCCCACCGAGCCGGACCCCCGCGCCCCGCAGCACCAGGCCCCCGACGAGACCCCCGGTTCCAGCCAGGCCCCCACGCACCACGCCGACGCCCCCGAGCACCGTTCCCTCGCCCACTCCGGCATCGCCAAGGGTGAGCCGCCCGAGCCGCGGCCCAAGGAGCCCGGCGGCGGCATCCTCATGGGGCGCCCCTTCGGCGTGCCCGTCTACGTCGCGCCCAGCTGGTTCCTCGTCGCCGCGCTGATCACCTGGGTCTTCGGCGGCCAGCTCGACCGCGTGCTGCCCGAGCTGGGTGCGGCCCGCTACCTGGTCTCCCTCTTCTTCGCGGTCGCCTTCTACGCCTCCGTCCTGGTTCACGAGCTGGCCCACACGGTCGCGGCGATCCGCTTCAAGCTCCCGGTCCGCCGCATCCAGCTCCAGTTCTTCGGCGGCGTCTCGGAGATCGAGAAGGAGGCCGAGACCCCGGGCCGGGAGTTCGTGCTGGCCTTCGTCGGCCCGCTGCTCTCCCTGGCCCTGGCCGGCCTGTTCTACCTCGCCATGAAGCCCGTGGAGCCCGGCACCGTGCCCGGTGTCCTGCTGGCCGGGCTGATGGTCTCCAACCTCATCGTGGCGATCTTCAACCTCCTGCCCGGCCTCCCGCTGGACGGCGGCCGCATGCTCCGCGCCGTCGTCTGGAAGCTCAGCGGCAAGCCGATGACCGGCACGGTCGCCGCCGCCTGGGTCGGCCGCGCCCTCGCCGTCTCCGTCCTGATCGGCCTGCCCCTGCTCAACCAGTCCGGTGCCCTCGGCGGCAGCGGCGAGGACGTGGGCGGCATGGACACCGTCACCGATGCCCTGCTCGCCGCCATCCTCGCCGCGATCATCTGGACCGGCGCCGGCAACAGCCTGCGCATGGCCCGGCTGCGCGAACACCTCCCCGAGCTGCGCGCCCGCGCCCTCACCCGGCGGGCCGTGCCGGTGGAGAACGACACCCCGCTCTCCGAGGCGCTGCGCCGCGCCAACGCCGCCGGGGCCCGCGCCCTGGTCGTGGTCGACGCCGACGGCAACCCGCTCTCGCTGGTCCGGGAGGCCGCCATCGTGGGCGTACCCGAGCACCGCCGCCCCTGGGTGGCCGTCAGCGGCCTCGCCCAGGAGCTGACCGACGGCATGCGGGTCTCCGCCGAGCTGGCCGGCGAGGAACTGCTGGACGTGCTGCGCGCCACCCCGGCCACCGAGTACCTGGTGGTGGAGGAGACCGGCGAGATCTACGGCGTCCTGTCCGCCGCCGACGTGGAGCGAGCCTTCGTGAGGGCCATGGCGAGGCCGGTCTGACAGCGGCCGGAGCCGGTGCGCCGCCGCGGGGCGCGGGGGACCGCGCACCCAGCCCCGGCCCGTGCCTTCCGCACCGGCGCCCGCCCCCGCACCCTCCGTCGGTCAAGCCCCCGGCAGGGACCCGGTACGCTGGTCACATGTCCGAACCGACCGGTGCCGCCCGCAGGCGCGGGCCCTTCAAGGTCGGGGACCAGGTACAGCTGACCGACCCCAAGGGTCGCCACTACACGTTCACGCTCGAAGCCGGGAAGAACTTCCACACCCACAAGGGTTCCTTCCCGCACGACGAACTGATCGGCGCTCCCGAGGGCAGCGTTGTCCGGACCACCGGCAACGTCGCCTACCTCGCGCTGCGCCCCCTGCTCCCCGACTACGTCCTGTCCATGCCCCGCGGGGCAGCCGTCGTCTACCCGAAGGACGCGGGGCAGATCCTCGCCTTCGCCGACATCTTCCCCGGCGCCCGCGTCGTGGAGGCCGGCGTCGGCTCGGGCTCGCTCAGCAGCTTCCTGCTGCGGGCCATCGGCGACCAGGGCATGCTGCACTCCTACGAGCGCCGCGAGGACTTCGCCGACATCGCCCGGCAGAACGTGGAGCGCTACTTCGGCGGCCCGCACCCCTCCTGGCAGCTCACCGTCGGCGACCTCCAGGACAACCTGTCCGACACCGACGTCGACCGCGTCATCCTCGACATGCTCGCCCCCTGGGAGTGCCTGGAGGCCGTCTCCAAGGCGCTCGTCCCGGGCGGCATCCTGTGCTGCTACGTGGCCACCACCACCCAGCTCGCCCGGACCGTGGAGTCCATCCGGGAGATCGGCTGCTTCAACGAGCCGACCGCCTGGGAGACCATGATCCGCAACTGGCACATCGAGGGCCTGGCCGTCCGCCCGGACCACCGGATGATCGGCCACACCGGCTTCCTGCTCACCGCCCGCCGCCTCGCGGACGGCGTCGAGCCGCCCATGCGCCGCCGCCGCCCCGCCAAGGGCGCCTACGGCGAGGACTACGCCGGGCCGAACGCCGACGGCGGCGCCGGCCGCTGACCGGCCGCCGCCGATACAACGCGAGGGCGCCGTGCCCGAGTTCCCGGCCGCATCCGGGAACTCGGGCACGGCGCCCTTCCGTTGGCACGGCACCGGCGTGGAGCCTCCCTCGCGCGCGGCCTGCGCGGAATCCGGCCGGGAATCCCGGACCCCGGCGTTCCCGCGCACTGTGACGTGTGGCACCATGCAGCCCATCCCACCGGCACAGCCCTCACAGGAGACGCTCCTCGTGCAGCATTCCGCCGTTCCGGAGCTCGCGCACACCCAGACCCGGCCCATCCACTGGGTCGCCACCGCCACGGCCGTCGCGGGTGTCGTGGCCCTCTCCTCCGTCGTCCAGCCCGGATCGGCCACGGCCGCCCAGTCCGCCCCCGCCGCCAAGGGCAGGTCCGCCGCCGCGGCCGTCGCGCCGCCGAGCACGTCCGGTGTGCGGTTCCCGCTGGACTGCGGCCCCGTCAAGGCGGTGGTCGCCAAGAAGGCCACCGGGGACCTGGACGGCGACGGCAGACCGGAGACCGTCGCGGTGGTGCACTGCGACGCCCCCATGGGCACCCCGCCCGACGGGGTGTACGTCCTGACCCGCTCCGCGGACGGCGGCACGCCACGGGTGGTCGCCACCCTCGTGGAGCCGAAGGAGCGGCTCACGGTCACCGACTTCGCGCTGCGCGCGCGTGCGGTCTCCGCCACGCTGCTCGGCTACTCCTCGGACGCCGTGCCCAGTTGCTGCCCCGATGTGAAGACCCCCGCCTCATGGCGGTGGAACGGCAACGCCTTCCTCCGCTCCACCCCGGCCGGGGCCCGGAGCGTCTGAACCGGGCTCACTCCGCGTCGGGCCCGTAGACCTCGACCTTGTCCGAAACCCGGCGCACGTGGATGCAGTCGCCGGGACACTCCTTCGCCGAGTCCACCACGTCGGTCAGCAGCGGCAGCGGCACCGGCGCGGTCGCCCCGGGGGCCTGGAGCAGCTCGTCGTCCGGGCCCTTCACATAGGCCAGCCCGTCGATGTCCAGCTCGAACACCTCCGGGGCGTACTGGGCGCAGATCCCGTCGCCGGTACACAGGTCCTGGTCGATCCAGACCTCCAGCGCCTCGCCGTCCGGGGCCTCCTGCTGCACGGTCATCTCTCCTGCCGTCGGTTCGCCGGGCGGTTCCGGCACCCCGAGGGCCAGCCGGGTCCGCTCCAGCGGCTGTTGAACACCCTCGACCCTACCTCCGCCCGGTTTGCCGCCGCGTGGCACGCGGTTCGGGGTTTCCGGTCCGGTCCGGTCGGGTACCAGCGCCGGACCGGGAAAGGGGTTCCCCGGCGGCCGGGTCGATCACTTCAGGCCGCCACGGCGGTGACACGACCCGCCGACGCCGTCGCTCTGCGTGATGATCGTACGAGCGCTCCGCGTGCTGCCCGAAAACGGGCCGATCGGTCGGGTGCGGACAACTCCGGTCAGTAATGAAGGGATTCGACCACGCCATGCATGGAACAAGCTGCTTTCCCTTCACGTTGAGTGGGTATCCCCTCCGTGCGAGGGAGTGTGCACCGGGTGACCGACGACACACCTTGACAGTCTTTGTGATCTAGGGGTTTCAATCGACACCAGCCCAGGTAGGGTCTGGAAGCGTCCAGCTCCCCTTGGAGGAGGTGAGGACCGTGGCAGCCCACGACGACGACATGAACCGCGGCATCCGCCCGGGACGCGGGTCCGACGACCCGGCCGGGCAGATCGCCTACCTTGAGCAGGAGATCGCCGTCCTGCGCCGCAAGCTCGCCGACTCTCCGCGCCACACGAGGATTCTCGAAGAGCGGATCGTCGAGCTGCAGACCAACCTGGCCGGCGTGTCCGCCCAGAACGAACGACTGGCCAACACCCTCCGTGAGGCCCGCGACCAGATCGTGGCCCTCAAGGAGGAAGTCGACCGGCTCGCCCAGCCGCCGGCCGGCTTCGGTGTCTTCCTCCAGGCCAACGAGGACGGCACCGCCGACATCTTCACCGGCGGCCGCAAGCTCCGGGTGAACGTCAGCCCCAGCGTCGAGCTCGACGAGCTGCGGCGCGGCCAGGAGGTCATGCTCAACGAGGCGCTCAACGTGGTCGAGGCCATGGAGTTCGAGCGCGTCGGTGACATCGTCACCCTCAAGGAGATCCTGGAGGACGGCGAGCGCGCCCTGGTACTGGGCCACACCGACGAGGAGCGGGTGGTACGGCTCGCCGAGCCGCTGCTGGACGTCACCATCCGCGCCGGCGACGCGCTCCTGCTCGAACCCCGCTCCGGCTACGTCTACGAGGTCGTGCCCAAGAGCGAGGTCGAGGAACTGGTCCTCGAAGAGGTCCCCGACATCGGCTACGAGCAGATCGGCGGTCTCGGCAACCAGATCGAGGCCATCCGCGACGCGGTCGAGCTGCCGTACCTCTACCCGGACCTGTTCAAGGAGCACGAGCTGCGCCCGCCCAAGGGCGTCCTCCTCTACGGCCCGCCCGGATGCGGCAAGACGCTGATCGCCAAGGCCGTGGCGAACTCGCTGGCCAAGAAGGTCGCCGAGGTCACCGGCCAGGCCGCCGGCAAGAGCTTCTTCCTGAACATCAAGGGTCCCGAGCTGCTCAACAAGTACGTCGGCGAGACCGAGCGGCAGATCCGCCTCGTCTTCCAGCGTGCGCGTGAGAAGGCCAGCGAGGGCACCCCCGTGATCGTCTTCTTCGACGAGATGGAGTCCCTCTTCCGCACCCGCGGCTCCGGTGTCAGCTCGGACGTGGAGAACACCATCGTCCCGCAGCTGCTCGCCGAGATCGACGGCGTGGAGGGCCTGCAGAACGTGGTCGTGATCGGCGCCTCCAACCGCGAGGACATGATCGACCCCGCCATCCTGCGCCCCGGCCGGCTCGACGTGAAGATCAAGATCGAGCGCCCGGACGCGGAGGCGGCGAAGGACATCTTCGGCAAGTACCTCACCGAGCGTCTGCCGCTGCACGCGGACGACCTCGCGGAACACGGCGGCGACAAGGGCGCCACGGTCCAGGGCATGATCCAGACCGCGGTCGAGCACATGTACGCCGAATCCGAGGAGAACCGCTTCCTGGAGGTCACCTACGCCAACGGCGACAAGGAAGTCCTCTACTTCAAGGACTTCAACTCCGGCGCCATGATCGAGAACATCGTGGGCCGCGCCAAGAAGATGGCGATCAAGGACTTCCTGGAGAAGAGCCAGAAGGGTCTCCGCGTCTCCCACCTGCTCCAGGCCTGCGTGGACGAGTTCAAGGAGAACGAGGACCTGCCCAACACCACCAACCCGGACGACTGGGCCCGGATCTCCGGAAAGAAGGGCGAGCGGATCGTGTACATCCGCACGCTCATCACCGGAAAGCAGGGCGCGGACACCGGACGCTCCATCGACACGGTGGCGAACACCGGTCAGTACCTGTAACGGCAGGGCGGCTGCGGGTGCCCTCAGTGGGTACCCGCAGCCGACTGTTTTTCGGGCCACGACCGGAGCAGCCAATGACGCAAATGATCTCCCCACCAGCGCAAAGGCGTTCTAGGCTCGTTCCTGCCGCCGAGTCGCGCCGTGCGGGGACGGGCACCGCACACGCACCGGAGCGCCAGCGGTATGTGAGCGGCGCCCACGACCGAGGGTGCCGCCGGGCAAGGAGGGCCGCATGACCGTACGGCGAGTAATGGGCATCGAGACGGAGTACGGGATCTCCGTCCCCGGCCACCCGAACGCCAATGCCATGCTCACCTCGTCC
Source organism: Streptomyces sp. NPDC004658 (assembly GCF_040609555.1). Taxonomy (NCBI): domain Bacteria; kingdom Bacillati; phylum Actinomycetota; class Actinomycetes; order Kitasatosporales; family Streptomycetaceae; genus Streptomyces; species Streptomyces sp. NPDC004658. Next base: position 38,653 of record NZ_JBEXKG010000057.1, on the reverse strand, counting down.
CAGATCGTCAACGCCTACGCGGCGGCGATGCACCGGGCCCGCCGGGCCCGCTGGGACTTCGAGGAGGAGAACCCGCTGCGCGACGCGCGAGGCTTCGACCTCGCCCGGGAGGCCGCCGACGCCAGCCAGCTCACCGATGAGGACATCGGGCTGGCCAATGTGATCCTCACCAACGGTGCGCGCCTCTACGTCGACCACGCCCACCCCGAGTACAGCGCGCCCGAGGTCACCAACCCCCGCGACGCCGTCCTCTGGGACAAGGCGGGCGAGCGGATCATGGCCGAGGCCGCCGAGCGGGCCGCGCAGCTGCCCGGCGCGCAGCCGATCCACCTCTACAAGAACAACACCGACAACAAGGGCGCCTCCTACGGCACGCACGAGAACTACCTGATGAAGCGGGAGACCCCGTTCTCGGACATCGTGCGCCACCTCACGCCCTTCTTCGTCTCCCGCCAGGTCTTCGCCGGAGCCGGCCGCGTCGGCATCGGCCAGGACGGGCACGAGCACGGCTTCCAGCTCAGCCAGCGCGCGGACTACTTCGAGGTCGAGGTCGGCCTGGAGACCACGCTGAAGCGGCCGATCATCAACACCCGGGACGAGCCGCACGCGGACGCCGAGAAGTACCGCCGGCTGCACGTGATCATCGGCGACGCGAACCTCTCCGAGATCTCGACGTACCTCAAGCTGGGCACGACCGCCCTGGTCCTGTCCATGATCGAGGACGGCTTCATCGCCGTCGACCTCGCCGTCGACCAGCCGGTGCGCACCCTCCACCAGGTCTCGCACGACCCGTCCCTCAAGCGCCTGGTCACCCTGCGCAGCGGGCGCACCCTCACCGCGGTCCAGTTGCAGATGGAGTACTTCGAGCTGGCCCGCAAGTACGTCGAGGAGCGCTTCGGCGCGGACGCCGACGACCAGACCAAGGACGTCCTCAGCCGCTGGGAGGACACCCTCACGCGGCTGGAGAACGACCCGATGAGCCTGGCCGGCGAGCTGGACTGGGTCGCCAAGCGGGAGCTGATGGAGGGCTACCGCCGCCGCGACGACCTGGACTGGGACGCGGCGCGGCTGCACCTGGTCGACCTCCAGTACGCCGACGTGCGCGCCGAGAAGGGCCTGTACAACCGCCTGGTGGCCCGGGGACGCATGAAGCGGCTCCTGGACGAGTCCGAGGTCGACAGGGCCCGTACGAAGCCGCCGGAGGACACGCGCGCGTACTTCCGCGGACGCTGCCTGGAGCAGTACGCGGACGACGTCGCGGCCGCCTCCTGGGACTCGGTCATCTTCGACCTCCCCGGCCGCGACTCGCTCCAGCGCGTTCCAACCCTGGAACCGCTACGCGGAACGCGAAATCACGTCAAGGAGCTCCTGGACCGCTGCCGAACCGCGGAAGACCTGGTCAGGGTCCTGTCCGGCGGGTGAGCGGAGCCAGGGGGTACTCGGTGCGCCCGGGCGGCCGGGGTGGAAACCCCACCGTCCGGGAATCATCGGGGTGGCCCCCGTACGTTGCAGAAACTGCGGGGCCGATGTCGGACCCGGCTTGTAGGGTCTGATCATCACCGATCGGCAGGCGAACTGAGCGGGGTGAGGGTTATGGCGACCAAGGACACGGGCGGCGGCCAGCAGAAGGCCACGCGCTCCACCGAGGAGGTCGAGGAGCAGGCGCAGGACGCGCAGGCCTCGGAGGACCTCAAGGAGCGGCACGAGAAGCTGTCGGACGACGTGGACTCCGTGCTGGACGAGATCGACGACGTGCTCGAAGAGAACGCCGAGGACTTCGTGCGCTCCTTCGTTCAGAAGGGCGGCCAGTAGACCAGTCTGGCCTTCGAATCGAAGGTTGCGGGGGGCTCGGGTTGGCAACTGAGGGCGTGAAGCGCTGCTCGCGGTGCATGCAAGGCAAGCCGTGGGCAGCGTTCGTCCGGTGCGGTGGCCGCCGCTGGGCACGGGCTCTGTGTGATGTGTCCGGACCCCCCGTCCATGCATGTGGATCACTGCCACAAGGCGGGTAGTGTCCGTGGCGTACTGTGCTTCAACTGCAACTCGGCCATCGGCAAATTGAGGGGCGACCCCGAGGTTGGCCGTCGTGCCGTTGCCTACTTGGAAGGAACCTCGTGGAAGCCAACTCTCGTGGCACCGGGCGTCTACCAGCTGCCTTCCTGACGCCAGGATCCTCTTCGTTCATGGACTTCCTCGCCGAGCACCAGCCCGAGCTGCTGCCCGGCAACCGGCAGCTGCCGCCCACGAAGGGCGTGATCGAGGCGCCGCACGGCACGACCATCGTGGCCGTGACGTTCCCCGGCGGCGTGGTGCTCGCCGGTGACCGCCGGGCCACGATGGGCAATGTGATCGCGCAGCGTGACATCGAGAAGGTGTTCCCGGCGGACGAGTACTCGGCCGTCGGCATCGCCGGCACCGCCGGCCTGGCCGTCGAGATGGTCAAGCTCTTCCAGCTGGAGCTGGAGCACTTCGAGAAGGTCGAGGGCGCCCAGCTGTCCCTGGAGGGCAAGGCGAACCGGCTGTCCACCATGATCCGTTCCAACCTCGGCATGGCCATGCAGGGCCTCGCCGTGGTCCCCCTCTTCGCTGGGTACGACCTGGACCGCGAGAAGGGGCGCATCTTCTCCTACGACGTCACGGGCGGCCGTTCCGAGGAGCACAACTTCGCGGCGACGGGCTCCGGCTCGATCTTCGCGCGCGGTGCGATGAAGAAGCTGTTCCGTGACGACCTGACCGAGGAGCAGGCCACCACCCTCGTGGTGCAGGCCCTCTATGACGCGGCTGACGACGACTCGGCGACCGGCGGTCCCGATGTCGCCCGCCGGATCTACCCGATCATCACCGTGATCACCGAGGACGGCTTCCGCAGGCTCACCGAGGACGAGGCGTCCGAGATCGCCCGCGCGGTGCTCCAGAAGCGCCTGGAGGAGCCCGACGGCCCCAAGGCCGCCCTGCTCTGAGCGCGGGCCCGGTTCTTATCAAGGTGATCCAGTGACCATGACAGAAAGGGACGGATAACCGGTGTCGACGCCGTTCTATGTCTCACCCCAGCAGGCCATGGCCGACCGGGCGGAGTACGCCCGCAAGGGCATCGCCCGTGGCCGCAGCCTGGTCGTGCTGCAGTACGCCGACGGCATCGTCTTCGTCGGCGAGAACCCGTCCCGCGCGCTGCACAAGTTCAGCGAGATCTACGACCGGATCGGCTTCGCGGCGGCCGGCAAGTACAACGAGTACGAGAACCTGCGCATCGGCGGTGTCCGCTACGCCGACCTGCGCGGCTACACCTACGACCGCGACGACGTCACCGCCCGCGGTCTGGCCAACGTCTACGCCCAGACGCTGGGCACGATCTTCTCCTCCGCGGCCGAGAAGCCGTACGAGGTGGAGCTGGTGGTGGCCGAGGTGGGGGAGACCCCCGAGGGCGACCAGATCTACCGGCTGCCGCACGACGGTTCCATCGTGGACGAGCACGGCTCGGTCGCCGTGGGCGGCAACGCCGAGCAGATCAGCAGCTTCCTCGACCAGCGCCACCGTGACGGCATGAGCCTCGCGGAGGCCCTCAAGCTGGCGGTGCAGGCCCTGTCCCGGGACACCAACGGCAGCGAGCGGGAGATCCCCGCGGAGCGCCTGGAGGTCGCCGTCCTGGACCGCACGCGCCCGCAGAAGCGCAAGTTCAAGCGCATCGTCGGCCGCCAGCTCGCCCGTCTGCTGGCGGCTGACGGGGCGAGCACGGAAGCGGAGAGCGCGGCCGGCTCCGAGGACTCCGAGGAGGAGTAGCCGCGCGCGTGAAAAGCCGGGTGCCCCGGCCGGATCTCCGGCCGGGGCACCCGGCTTTTCACGGGAACGCGCGTGGCGGCGCCGTGGAGCCCCGGACGACCAGTTCGACGGGGATGTCCCCGCCCTCCGGTTCCCGGCCCTCGAGGACCGCCAGCAGGGCTCGCATGCCCCGTTCCCCGAACAGCTCGGCGTCCAGCCGTACCGTCGTCAGCTCGGGGTCGAGCGCGGTGGCCAGGGCCAGGTCGTCCAGACCGGTGACGGACATGTCGTCCGGGACGCGCAGGCCGAGGCGGCGCAGCGCCTTGTAGGCGCCGGCGGCGAGCTTGTCGTCGTCGCAGACCACCGCCGTGGGGCGGGGGCCGGGCGCGGCGAGTGCCGCCTCGGTGGCGGCGAGCGCGCCCTCGATGGAGATCGGGGCCCGTGCCGTGCGGACCTCGGTGCCCGGCACGGCGGCCAGGCGCGCGGCCAGCTCCCTCGCGCGGACCTCGAAGGTCCAGGAAGGCACGTCGGCCGCGAGGTGCAGCACGCGGCGGTGGCCGAGGGCCAGCAGGTGCGCGGCGACCTGCCGGACGCCGTCGGCGATGTCCAGGTTCACGGTCGCGGCGCCCAGGCTGCCCGCCGGGTCGCTGTCGAGCATGACGAGGGGCAGCTGGTCGCCCCGGATCGCGGTGAGCGCGTCGGCGGCCATGGAGGAGGCGATGACGCCGTCCAGGGCGGCCTGCGCGGAGGCGAAGGGGTCGCGGGCCGGGCCGACGCCCTCGGGGGAGGGGTAGAGCACCACGCCGAAGCCGTGTTCGGCCGCCACCCGCGCGGCGCCGGTGTAGACGCCGGCGAAGAACTCCGTGGTCAGCGCGGGCACCACGAGCAGCACGGTACGGGTGCGGCCCAGGCGGAGGTTGCGGGCGGCGAGGTTGGGGCGGTAGCCCAGCTCGCGCGCGGCCGCCCGGACGCGTTCGGCGGTGGTCTCCGAGACCCGGCCGCGCCACTTGTCGCCCAGGACGAGCGAGACGGCCGCCTGGGAGACCCCGGCCGCCTGGGCGACGTCCCGGCTGGTCGGGCGCGTGCTGCTGCGGGCCACCACTTGACTCCCGGTCGTCTGGACGTGCGAACAGCGCACATGGTACGTATGAAGCGGGACGTTATACGTAACACTTCGGGTCGTCACCGCGTCCCGGCGAGCCACGGAGGGCAGCACATGGCCACGGGATACCTGGACATCCTGAGGGCGAGGCACGCCCTGCGGCTGCTCACCGGCACCCTGGTGGGCCGGCTGCCCAACGCCACCGCCGCCATCGCCCTGGTGCTCTTCGTCCGCGCCGAGGGCGGCAGCTACACCCTCGCCGGCGCCCTCGCCGCCGTGTACGGCGTCGCCAACGCCGTCGGCCAGCCGGTGCTGGGCCGCCTCGTCGACCTGTACGGCCAGCCGCGCGTCCAGCTGCCCGCGGCGGTCCTCGCCGCCCTCGCCATGACCCTCTTCGCGTTCTCGGGCACCGCCCCGCTGCCGCTCGCCTACGCCACCGTGGCGGCGGCCGGCCTGTTCACCCCGCCCCTGGAGGGGGGTCTGCGCGCCCTGTGGCCGTCCGTGCTGGGCCGCGAGGAGCAGGTGCACACCGCGTACGCCATGGACGCCATCGCCCAGGAGGTCATGTTCACCGTCGGCCCGCTGCTGGTGACCCTGTGCGTGGCCCTGTGGGACGAGCGCGCCGCCCTGCTCGCGCTCAACCTGGTGGGCGTGCTCGGCGCGCTCTCCGTGGTCCTCTCGCCGCCCTCGCGCGCGTGGCGCTCGGCCCCGCGCGAGGCCCACTGGCTGGGCGCCCTGCGCTCCCCGGGCCTGCTCGCGCTGCTCGCCGCCTTCCTGTTCGTCGGCATCGCGCTGGGCTCCATCACGGTCGCCTCGGTGTCGTACGCGGACGGTCACGGCGGCGACGCGGTGTACGGCTGGATGATGGCCGGGCTGGGCCTCGGGGCGCTGGCCGGCGGGACCGTCTACGGGGCCCGCGCGTGGGGCGGCGCACCCGAACGGCGACTCAGAGTGCTGGTGGCCCTTCTGGCGGTCTGTTACCTGCCGCTGATGCTGGTGCCGGGCCCGGTGGCCATGGTGGTGCTCAGCGTGGTCGCCGGTGTGTTCCTGGCGCCCTGCATCGCCTGCGCGTTCATCATCGTCGACCGGCACGCGCCGAGCGGGACCGTCACCGAGGCGTTCTCCTGGCTCGTGACGACGTTCACCGTGGGCGCCTCGGCCGGAACGGGGCTGGCAGGGCCCGTGGTCCAGGCCGGTGGCACCCTGTGGGGCTTCGCGCTGCCGGGTGCCGCCGGGGCCGTGTCGCTGCTGGTCCTGCTCGCCACCGGACGGGTCCTCGCAGCTCCCGCGCGGGGCGGGATCGTTGCGGCTTCATCGGAAAATGATCCAAATCGTGCTGCCGAACCCCGTTTCAGCTCGGGGGATCGGGCGTAATGTTCCCTCATGGACCGCCGCATTTTCGGGCTGGAGAACGAGTACGGCGTCACGTGCACGTTCAGGGGACAGCGCCGCCTGTCTCCTGACGAGGTGGCGCGGTACCTCTTCCGCCGTGTCGTGTCATGGGGCCGCAGCAGCAATGTCTTTCTGCGAAACGGCGCCCGGCTCTATCTCGACGTGGGCTCACATCCGGAATACGCGACCCCCGAATGTGACAACGTGATCGAACTGGTCACCCACGACAAGGCCGGCGAGCGCATTCTCGAAGGACTCCTGGTGGACGCGGAACGACGCCTGCACGAGGAGGGAATCGCAGGCGACGTCTACCTCTTCAAGAACAACACCGACTCGGCGGGCAACTCCTACGGCTGCCACGAGAACTACCTGGTGGCGCGGCACGGGGAGTTCTCGCGGCTCGCGGACATCCTCATCCCCTTCCTCGTCACCCGGCAGCTGCTGTGCGGCGCCGGCAAGGTGCTCCAGACCCCGCGCGGCGCCGTCTACTGCGTCAGCCAGCGCGCGGAGCACATCTGGGAGGGCGTCTCCTCGGCGACGACCCGCTCCCGGCCCATCATCAACACCCGAGACGAACCCCACGCGGACGCCGAGCGCTACCGCCGGCTGCACGTCATCGTCGGCGACTCGAACATGTCCGAGACGACGATGCTGCTCAAGGTCGGCGCCACCGACCTGGTGCTGCGCATGATCGAGGCCGGCACCGTGATGCGCGACCTCACCCTGGAGAACCCGATCCGGGCGATCCGCGAGGTCAGCCACGACATCACCGGCCGGCGCAAGGTGCGCCTGGCCAGCGGCCGGGAGGCCTCGGCGCTGGAGGTGCAGCGCGAGTACTTCGACAAGGCCGTGGACTTCTGTGACCGCCGGGGCATCCGCACCGGCACGGTCGCGCAGGTCCTGGAGCTGTGGGGCCGCACCCTGGAGGCGATCGAGAACGAGGAACTCGACCGCATCGAGACCGAGATCGACTGGGTCATGAAGTACAAGCTCATCGAGCGGTACCGGGCCAAGCACAACATGACGATGTCGCACCCGCGGGTCGCCCAGATAGACCTCGCCTACCACGACATCCACCGCCGTCGTGGCCTGTACTACCTGCTGGAGAAGAAGGGCCAAGCGGCCCGGGTCTGCAACGACTTGAAGATCTTCGAGGGCAAGTCGGTTCCCCCGCAGACCACTCGCGCCCGGCTGCGCGGCGACTTCATCCGGCGGGCACAGGAACAGCGCAGGGACTTCACGGTCGACTGGGTGCACCTCAAGCTCAACGACCAGGCACAGCGCACCGTGTTGTGCAAGGACCCGTTCCGTTCGGTGGACGACCGGGTGGAGAAGCTCATCGCCGGAATGTAGTCACGGCTGGTGGGTCAAGCGTTCCGGCACCGAAATGCCGGAACGCCACACGGGCGCCGTACGTTTCCCGTACGGCGCCCTTCTCAAGTCGTAGAGTTGCGCGCACGCCATCCGCAAGATCGACCGATTACGAGGCTCTTCCGTGCGCCGACGCTCACTCCTCCTCGCCGCCGTTCCCGCAGGGCTGGTCACGCTCGCCGGATGCGGTGACGGCAAGTCCGACTCCAGCAAGACCGGCGCCTCTCCGTCGGCCTCGGCGTCGTCCGTGCCCCCGCCCAAGATCGTGGACGGGCCGCTGCCGGCGGTCACGGCGGGCACGAAGTTCGGCGAGAAGCCGACCGTCGCCAAGGGACCGGGCGACCCGTCGAAGAACCTCGCGGTGAAGACGCTGATCGCGGGCAGTGGCCGCACGATCGCGGAGAACGACTTCATCCAGGCGAACTACCTCGGCCAGATCTGGAGCACGGCCAAGGTCTTCGACAACTCCTACGACCGCAAGCGCCCCCTCGTCATCCAGCTCGCCCAGGGCGGCATCATCGACGGCTGGCGGTACGGCCTCGCGGGCAAGAAGACCGGCAGCCGCGTCCAGCTGGCCGTCCCGCCCACCTGGGGCTACGGCAAGGAGGGCAACGCGCAGGCGGGCATCAAGGGCACCGACACCCTCGTCTTCGTCATCGACCTGATCGACTCCTTCAACTCCAAGAGCTCGGCCCAGGGCAAGCCGGTCCCGCAGGACGACGCCGCCCTGCCGAAGGTGGCCACCAACACCGACGGCCAGGTGCCGAAGGTCACCGTGCCGAAGACCGACCCGCCGAAGAAGCTCGTGTCGGAGTACGTCCTGGAGGGCGACGGGCCCGAGCTGAAGGCCGACCAGACGGTCCTGTGCCAGTTCCAGGGCCTGGTCTGGGACGGCGGCAAGACCTTCCAGCGGACGTACGGCTCCGGGCGGCTCAGCCAGTTCTCGCTGGAGCAGATGCAGCAGGCGGTCAAGGGCCTCGCCCAGGGCCTGACCGGCAAGAAGGTCGGCAGCCGGGTCCTGATCGTCGTCCCGCCGGAGCTGGGCTACGGCGACAACCCGCCGAGCGGCGGAGTGATCAAGAAGGGCGCCACCCTCGTGTTCACCGTGGACATCCTCGCGGCCATGTAGCACCCGGGACGCCCGGGGCGGGCGGGAACCCCGCGATGATGAAAGACTGTCCACGTTTCGTGTCGTACACAAGCAGGAGCTTTTGACGTGAGCATCGAGAAGCCCGAGATCGACTTCCCGGGCGGCGAGCCCCCGGCGGACCTGGAGATCAAGGACATCTGGGAGGGCGACGGACCGGTCGCGCAGGCGGGCCAGAACGTCACCGTCCACTACGTGGGCGTCGCCTTCAGCACCGGCGAGGAGTTCGACGCCAGCTGGAACCGCGGCACTCCGTTCCGCTTCCCGCTGGGCGCCGGCCGGGTCATCAAGGGCTGGGACCAGGGCGTGCAGGGCATGAAGGTCGGTGGCCGCCGCCAGCTGACCATCCCCGCCCACCTCGCCTACGGCAACCAGAGCCCGACCCCGGCGATCAAGCCCGGCGAGACCCTCATCTTCGTGGTCGACCTGCTCGGCGTCTGATCCGCGCCCGGTCGACCGGCCGGGTCCGACCGGAACCGATCACCTGGGGCCCATGCCTGCTCGGGCATGGGCCCTCGGCTTTTGTCACCGCCCCGCGGAGCGGTACGGTCATCGGTCAGAAGCACCATAGGGAAGGCGAAGGGCGTCGATGGCCATTGCCAAGGCCGAGCGGCTGATGAACCTCGCGCTGTGTCTGCTCGGGACGCGGCGGCCGCTCAGCAAGCGGGAGCTGCGCGAGTCCATCGAGGCCTACCTGGAAGCGGGCAGTGACGACTCCTTCAACCGCATGTTCGAGCGGGACAAGGACGACCTGCGGGAACTGGGCCTGGTCATCGAGACCGTCGAGAACCTCGACGGAGAGATCGGCTACCTGGCCCGCCGCGACAGCAACCGCCTGCCCCCCATCACCCTGGACGCCGAGGAGGCCGCCGCCCTCGGCCTCGCCGCCAAGGTCTGGCAGCAGGCCCGGCTGGCCGGGGCCGCCAGCGGCGCCCTGCAGAAGCTGCGCGCCGCCGGCCTGCCCGAGGAGGTCGACCCGTACGAGGCGCACGGCGCCCTGGAGCCGCGCATCCCGGTGCACGAGGCCGCCTTCGAGCCGCTGATGCTGGCCTGCCGCGACCGCCGCCCGGTGGTCTTCGACTACCGCAAGGCCTCCGCCGCCCGCCCCGAGCCCCGGCACGTCGAGCCGTGGGCGCTGGAGTGCTGGCGCGGCCACTGGTACCTGGCCGGCTTCGACCGCGACCGGGGTGCCGAGCGTGTCTTCCGGCTCTCCCGGATCACCGGCAAGGTCCGCTCCCGGGGTACGGGCTTCACCGCGCCCGTGCCGGACGTCGTCACCGTGCGCGAGACCGTCGCGAGCTGGGCCGGCGAGATCGCCGACCGGTCCGCGCTGATCCGGCTGCGCTCGGGCGCCGGTTACCCCCTTCGGGCGAAGGCCACCAAGGTCCGGGAACTCGACGACGGCTGGGACGAGTTGGAGATTCCGTACGGGCACGGCCTGGACGCCTGGCTGGTGGAGTTCGGGCCGGACGTGGTGGTCCTGGAGCCCGCCGAGCTGCGGGCCGACGTGGTGGACCGGCTGCGCGCCGTGGCCAAGGGCTGAGGGGGAGGGGGCAGGACTGTGGCAGTCAAACCGGCCAGGACCGTCAACGCCATCGACCAGACACGGCGGATGCTCTCCCTGGTGACATACCTGAGGGAGCGCCCCGGCGCCCGGATCGCCGACGTGGCGCGGGCCTTCGGCATCACCGAGGACGAGCTGGTCGCCGACCTGGATCTGCTGCCCATGTGCGGCACCAGCTTCCGCGGCGGCGACCTGCTGGACATCGACACCGACGGTGAGCGCATCTGGTGGCACAATCCGGCGGCGCTCGGCGAGGAGGCGGCCGAACCGCTCCGGCTCGCCGCCGACGAGGCCACCGCGCTGCTGGTCGCAGCCCGCGCGGTCTCGACCCTGCCCGGCCTCAGGGAGAGCGACCGCCAGGCCCTGCTGCGGGCCACCGCCAAGGTGGAGGCCGCGGCCGGTGAGGCCGCCGGTGCCAGCTCCCGGCTGTCGGTGACCTTCGAGTCCGAGGGCGGGGTCTTCGCCGACGTCGACCGGGCGATCTCCGAGCGCCGCCGGCTGTGGATCCGCTACTACTCCCCGGCCCGGGACGAGGTCACCGAGCGGGAGATCGACCCCATCCGCCTCGTCAGCGTCGGCCACACCTATGTGGAGGCCTGGTGCCGCCGCTCCGAGGCCCGGCGCACCTTCCGCCTCGACCGGGTGGCGGAGATCAGGATCCTCGACGCGCCCTCGGCGCCGCCCGAGATAGAGCTGCGCGACCTCTCCGAGGGGCTGGTGCAGCCGGCCGCCGAGGACCCCGAGGTCGTGGTCGAGGTCGGCCCGGGCGGCCGCTGGGTCGCCGAGTACTACCCGCACGACAGCGCCGATGAGCTTCCCGACGGCGGGCTGCGTATCACCCTGCGCACCCCCGACCCGGCCTCCCTGCGCCGCCTCGCGCTGCGGCTCGGCGCCGACGGCCGGATCGTCTCGCCGCCGGAGCTGGCCGAGAGCGCGCGGCGCGCGGCGGCGGAGGCGTTGGCGGCGTACGACACGGAGCCGTCGGCGGGCTGCGGGCGGTGAAAGCGGCCCTGGAGGGGGCGGGGCTGTGTCACTATGCGGCTCCGCCGCCACGGCGGTCCCCCCGGCTTCGGGCGAGGCCCGGAACCCGGGGGAGCGACCGGCCGCGACGGCGCCGCGGACGCGAGCCGGCGGAACCCGGTACCTCCGGCGGCGCGCTTGGCGAACGACCAGAAGAAGGAGCGAGGCTGTGAGCGAGTCTCCGGAGTCCGGTGGGCGTGAGATGACGGTGGCGACCGCCTTCGCCGGCATGAGAAGAGCGGTCCCCGTGGTGTTCAGGGCCGGCTGCCCGGACTGCCGCGGCCGCTTCGAACTCGCCGCCGGCGCCCTGCGCCTCGCCATCGGCGCCAGCAGCCGGACGACGTTCTACTCCTTCACCTGCCCCGACTGCGGCGCCGCCGTCCGCAAGCCCGCCGGGGAGCGGATCGTCGAGCTGCTCACCGGCGGCGGGGTCAGGACCCTGCGGCTGCACTCCACCGTGTAGCCGCCTGCGCCCCGGGCCGGCGGACGGTCTAGGCTCGGCGTCATGTTCTGGCCGATGTTCGCGGTAGCGATGGGTTTCCTGGGTATCGCCGTGCTGGGGGTGCTGGCCGTGCGGGTGTTCCTGGAGGCGCGGCGCCTCGGGGAGCAGGTCGCGGACTCCGCGCGCCGTATCAACAGGGCCGCCGAGGATCTGGAGCGGGCGACCGTGCGGGCGGCCCGCGCCGTTGACGCGCTGTGAGGGGCGCCGAACGGTGCCTGTGAGACCGGCGACGCAAGCGCTTTGCGTCACTTCGCCCTGTCATGCTGCCCGGTGGGACAGGTACGCTGCTGGTCGTGGTGTGGAGAACGAGGCCCGCACCGTGGACCGGGAGTACGCACGGGGATTGCCTCACGTTTACCCCTGAGCGTTACGATCGCTGTCAGCGTGACCATCGGACACATGTCCGACTGGTCGGACAGCACCCCACCCAGCCGCCTCGGTGAGAAGGTAAAGACTTATGTTCGGAAGGCTCGGAGCTCCCGAGATCATTCTCATCCTCGTCGTCATCATCCTGCTGTTCGGCGCGAAGAAGCTTCCGGACATGGCCCGCTCGCTCGGCAAGTCCGCGCGCATCCTCAAGAGCGAGGCCAAGGCGATGAAGGAAGAGGGCGGCAACGCCTCCGCCCAGGCGCCCGGCCAGGGCGAGCAGCCTCCTGCGCAGCGCACCATCCAGGCGGCCCCCGGTGACGTGACCAGCTCGCGGCCGGTCAACGAGCCGACGGACACCACCCAGCGCTGACGCAGGGCCGGAAACCCCCGGCCTGCCGCACGAGATGAGGACGTGGGTTGCTCAAGCCTGCCCGCAAGAAGGAGAAGGATCCCGAGGGGCGGATGCCCCTCGCGGATCACCTTCGTGAGCTCCGCAACCGGCTCGCGAAGGCGATGCTGGCCATCGTCATCGTGACGATCGTCGCGGCCTTCTACTACAACGACATCATCAACTTCCTGACGAAGCCGATCCTCGACTCGGTCGGCTGCCGGGCGTCGTTCGAACAGCTGGCGCATTCCGACGGCAAGACGCAGTGCGCGGAGATCACGATCAACGGCCTCCTCGCGCCGTTCACGCTGGCCCTCCAGGTCTCGCTGATGGCGGGTGTCGTGCTCGCGTCGCCGATCTGGCTCTACCAGCTGTGGGCCTTCGTGGCGCCGGGTCTGCACCGCCACGAGAAGAAGTACGCCTACGCCTTCGTCTTCACGGGTGCCCCGCTGTTCTTCGCCGGTGCCTTCTTCGCGTACAAGGTGCTGCCGACCACCGCGAAGGTGCTGATCGACTTCACGCCGAACGGCGACATCAAGAACCTGCTGCCGCTCGACGACCTGCTCCAGCTGGTCACCCGCATGGTGATCGTCTTCGGCCTCTCCTTCGAGCTGCCGCTGCTGCTGGTCATGCTCAACCTCACCGGGGTGCTGACCGGCCGGCGCATGCTCGGCTGGTGGCGGGCCATGATCCTCGGCATCACGGTCTTCGCGGCCGTGGCCACGCCGAGCACCGACCCGCTGTCCATGCTGGCCCTCGCCGGGCCGATCTGGGTGCTGTACTTCGGCGCGGTCGCCTTCTCGCTGCTCAACGACAAGCGCCGGCGCCGTCGCGATGCCACGGGCCCCGCCGACGACGAGGCCTCCGAGCTGGACCTCACGCCCGAGGACATCGGCGACGTCGAGCCGGTCTCCGCCACCCGGGCCCTGCCCGAGCAGGCGGGCCCCGACCGGGTCAACGGCTACGACGACGTGACCTGAGCCCTCACCGAACCCGCCACGCGATGCCCCCGCCCCCCTCAGGACGGGGGCATCGGTGTCCCGGGCGGCCCTCCGGCGTGATTCTTCCGGTCTTCTTACCCTCCGGCTGCCGTCCGGAGGGTGATCCGGATAATGATCGTCCTGTTGTCAGTGGGGCCCGGTACGCTCGAAAGTACGATGACAGAGGACCTCTCACCGGCCGAGCGGTACGCGGCAGCCCGCAGGCGGGCAGCCGAGCAGGCCACCGCGCTCGCCTCCTTCCGCGAGATGTACGACTTCGGCCTCGACCCCTTCCAGATCGAGGCCTGCCAGGCGCTCGAAGCGGGGAAGGGCGTTCTGGTGGCCGCCCCCACCGGCTCCGGCAAGACGATCGTGGGCGAGTTCGCCGTCCACCTCGCCCTGCGGCAGGGCAAGAAGTGCTTCTACACGACACCCATCAAGGCGCTGTCGAACCAGAAGTACGCCGACCTGTGCCGCCGCTACGGCACCGGGAAGGTGGGCCTGCTCACCGGCGACAACAGCGTGAACTCCGACGCCCCGGTGGTCGTGATGACCACCGAGGTGCTGCGGAACATGCTCTACGCCGGCTCGCAGACCCTCCTCGGCCTCGGCTATGTGGTCATGGACGAGGTGCACTACCTCTCCGACCGCTTCCGCGGCGCCGTCTGGGAGGAGGTGATCATCCACCTGCCCGAGTCGGTGACCCTGGTCTCGCTGTCCGCCACCGTGTCCAACGCGGAGGAGTTCGGCGACTGGCTGGACACCGTCCGCGGCGACACCGAGGTGATCGTCTCGGAGCACCGGCCCGTGCCGCTGTTCCAGCACGTGCTCGCCGGGCGCCGGATGTACGACCTGTTCGAGGAGGGCGAGGGCCACAAGAAGGCCGTCAACCCCGATCTGGTCCGCCTCGCCCGCATGGAGGCCACCCGGCCGTCGTACCAGGACCGCAGGCGCGGCCGGGCGATGCGCGAGGCCGACCGCGAGCGGGAGCGCAGACAGCGCTCGCGGGTGTGGACCCCGGGCCGTCCCGAGGTCATCGAGCGGCTCGACTCCGAGGGCCTGCTCCCGGCCATCACCTTCATCTTCAGCCGCGCCGCCTGCGAGGCCGCCGTCCAGCAGTGCCTGTACGCGGGCCTGAGGCTCAACGACGAGGAGGCGCGGGAACAGGTCCGCGCCCTGGTCGAGGAGCGCACCGCCTCCATCCCGCCGGAGGACCTGCACGTCCTCGGCTACTACGAATGGCTGGAGGGCCTGGAGCGCGGGATCGCCGCCCACCACGCGGGCATGCTGCCGACCTTCAAGGAGGTCGTGGAGGAGCTGTTCGTACGCGGCCTGGTCAAGGCCGTGTTCGCCACCGAGACCCTCGCGCTCGGCATCAACATGCCCGCCCGCTCGGTGGTGCTGGAGAAGCTCGTCAAGTGGAACGGCGAGCAGCACGCCGACATCACGCCCGGTGAGTACACCCAGCTGACCGGCCGGGCCGGCCGCCGGGGCATCGACGTCGAGGGCCACGCCGTGGTGCTGTGGCAGCGCGGCATGAGCCCCGAGCACCTCGCCGGTCTCGCGGGCACGCGCACGTACCCGCTGCGCTCCAGCTTCAAGCCGTCGTACAACATGGCGGTCAACCTGGTCGAGCAGTTCGGCCGGCACCGCTCGCGCGAACTGCTGGAGACCTCCTTCGCCCAGTTCCAGGCCGACAAGTCGGTCGTCGGGATCTCCCGCCAGGTGCAGCGCAACGAGGAGGGCCTGGAGGGCTACAAGGCCTCCATGACCTGCCACCTCGGCGACTTCGAGGAGTACGCGCGGCTGCGCCGGGAGCTGAAGGACCGGGAGACCGAGCTGGCCCGGCAGGGCGCGAACCAGCGGCGCGCGGAGGCCGCCGTCGCCCTGGAGAAGCTGAAGCCGGGCGATGTCATCCACGTGCCCACCGGCAAGTACGCGGGCCTGGCCCTGGTCCTGGACCCGGGGCTGCCCGCGGGCCGGTCCAACGGCCACCGCGGCTTCGACCACCACGACGGGCCACGGCCGTTGGTGCTGACCGCCGAACGGCAGGTCAAGCGGCTGGCGTCGATGGACTTCCCGGTGCCGGTCGAGCCGCTGGACCGGATGCGCATCCCCAAGAACTTCAACCCGCGCTCCCCGCAGTCCCGCCGGGACCTCGCCTCCGCCCTGCGGACCAAGGCCGGGCACATCCCGCCGGAGCGGGCGCGCAAGAAGCGGTCCCAGGCCGCCGACGACCGCGAGATCGCGCGGCTGCGCACGGCGATCCGGGCGCACCCCTGCCACGGGTGCAACGACCGTGAGGACCACGCCCGCTGGGCCGAGCGCTACCACCGGCTGCTGCGGGACACCTCGCAGCTGGAGCGGCGCATCGAGGGCCGTACCAACACCATCGCGCGGACCTTCGACCGGATCGTGGCCCTGCTGACCGAGCTGGACTATCTGCGCGGTGACGAGGTCACCGAGCACGGCAAGCGGCTCGCGCGGCTCTACGGCGAACTGGACCTGCTGGCCAGCGAGTGCCTGCGCGAGCGGGTCTGGGAGGGGCTGGCCCCCGCCGAACTCGCCGCCTGTGTCTCGGCGTTGGTGTACGAGGCCCGGGTCGGCGACGACGCCATGGCGCCGAAGCTGCCCTCCGGCAAGGCCAAGGCGGCGCTCGGTGAGATGGTCCGGATCTGGGGCCGGCTCGACGCCCTGGAGGAGGAGTTCCGGATCAACCAGACCGAGGGCGTCGGGCAGCGGGAGCCGGACCTCGGGTTCGCCTGGGCCGCGTACATGTGGGCGTCAGGCAAGGGGCTCGACGAGGTGCTGCGGGAGGCGGAGATGCCGGCCGGGGACTTCGTGCGGTGGTGCAAGCAGGTGATCGACGTGCTGGGCCAGATCTCGGCGGCGGCTCCTGCGGAGGGCTCGACCGTGGCGAAGGCCGCGCGCAAGGCGGTTGACCAGCTGCTGCGGGGCGTGGTCGCCTACTCGTCCGTGGGCTGACCCGCCCGGCGAGGGCCCGGACCGTCTTCGTCAGGCGGGCCGGGCCCAGCAGCACGCACCGGGCCCACACGGACGCGCGGCACCCGGGGGCCGGCGAGGAGCGCGCCGCACACGCCCGCGGAGTGCCGGTGGACTCTCGCTCGGGCGCCGGCGCTGATCATGGGGCCTTGGCAGGGGGACGGGTACGCCGTTCACCGCGCGTCCCTCTCGCGAACGGCGCTCGTGTCGCCGCGATCGGCGCTCCGCGACGCGCGGCGGCCTGTCGGCGCCCGCGGAGTCACGCGGAGCAGGGGCTGGGCCATTGGTGAGCCGGCCCTGCCGGAGCCGGGCGCGCCCTTCGCACGTGACCGGGTGATGGTGGTCACGGCGAAGGGAACGGGGACCACGGCCGATGAGGTGCGGCCCCGGCTCCCTTTTCACCCCCCATGGTGAGCGACTTTCGTACGCCCGTGTGCCGTTACTCCTCGTGTGCGAGTAAAAGCCATGCGTGCAAAAGGAGTTGAGAGTACTCCCCTCGCGGGGCGATTTCAGGTGCTTGCCGAATATGACACGGCGATGATCCGGTCGGACTAAGCTCGCCCGCGGCGCACCGAGTTGAGGTAAATCGTGCGCTTGTTCCCCTATGTGGAATCCGTCCCGACAGTTCCCTGTACCTTCCCCCCGCAAGCACCCCCGACACCCAGCCGACTCGTCTCAGAAGGCATCCATGGTGAGTGTTCAGAAGCCTCCCGGTCGCCGTGAACGTCCCTATGCGCGCGTGCTGTTGCCACCGGCCATAGTGATGGCCGCGGCGGCCGGGGCCGCCGTCGCCCTGGTACCGCCCACGGCCCGGATCGCCGTCGGCGTGTGCGGAGCCCTGGCCGTGCTGCTGGTCCTCGGCACGGCCGGGGAGGCCGCCCGGCGCGGCCGTCTGCTCCGCGAGGCGCGGGCCGAACACGCCCGGCACGCCGCGCACCTGGAGCGGCGGATCGCCGAGCACAACGATCTGATGGAGCGCTTCGCCACCGACGTCCTGCCCGCCGGCTTCTACCGGCTGCGCCGCGGCCAGGTGCTCCGGGACGTCGTACGCGACGTGTTCGACGCGGACCCCGAACTGCGCGGCCTGCCCGAGGGCTACCGCGAGCTGGTGCGCATCGCGCTGCGCGGCGCCGACCAGGAGATCTCGATGCGCGACGCCACCGAGCGCTCCTTCGTGAGCGTCGCCCGGCGCGTCCAGGCCATCGTCCACCAGCAGGCCTACGAACTCCGCGAGATGGAGGAGGACCACGGCCGCAACCCCGAGGTCTTCGACGACCTGCTGCGCATCGACCACGGCACCTCGCTGATCGGCCGGCTCGCCGACACCATCTCCGTCCTCGGCGGCGGCCGGCCCGGCCGCCAGTGGCCCAAGCCGGTCTCCCTCTACAGCGTGCTGCGCGGCGCGATGTCCCGCATCCTGGAGTACCGCCGCATCAACCTCGCCTCGATCGTCAACATCAACATCAAGGGCACCTCGGTCGAGCCGGTCATCCACGCCGCCGCCGAGCTCCTCGACAACGCGACGCGCTACTCGCCGCCGTCGACCAAGGTGCACGTCACCGCCGTCGAGGTGCAGACAGGCGTCGTCATCGAGATCGAGGACTGCGGCGTCAGCCTCAGCGAGGAGTCCCGCGCCCGCATCGAGCGCATGATCGAGGACGCCAAGAACGGCGAGGACGCGCACAACCTCGGCGAGAACCCGCGCCTCGGCCTCGCCGTCGTCGGCCGCCTGTGCAAGCGGTTCGACATGGACGTCTCGCTGCGCTCCTCCGCGTACGGCGGTGTCCGCGCGATCCTCGTGGTGCCGCGCGTCATGACGACCACCGAACCCGGCGTCGGCGCCGCGCACGGCATCGGGGCCGCCGCCGCCCAGATCCCCACGGCGGACGCCGTCGAGGGCCCCAAGCGTCCGCCCAAGAAGCGCCGCCCCACCAGCCCCAAGATCCCCGCCGGCATCTCGCTGGAGGACGACATCCCCGAGGTCACCGAGTGGACCGCGGGGGGTCTGCCGCAGCGCCGCAGCCGGGTGAAGACCCCGCTCAGCCAGCGGTACGCCGAACAGGCCGCCATCGAACGCGCCGAGCGCGAGGGCCGGCCGACCATCTGGTCCCAGCGGACGGCGGAGCCGGAACCCGAGCCGGAGATCGACCCCGAGCGCAAGAAGCTCATGGAACGGCCGCCGGGCATGTGGATGGAGGCCTTCTGGGACGGCCTGCGCGAGGGCATGCCCCCGGACACCCCCACCCACCAACTGACCGACTTCACGCTCCACCCGACCAAGTACCTGCATCTGCTCAACGATCCGGCCGACCCCGCCGAGGGCGCCACCGTGGCCGACGACGAGGGGGACCTCAAGTGATCCAGCAGCGTGGCAACCTGGACTGGATGCTCAAGCAGCTGAACGACGGCGTGCCGGGCATCGAGATGATCGTGGTCCTCTCCGCCGACGGACTGCGCATCGCCCGCTACGGCGGCGACCCCGACGCCGCCGACCGGGTCGCCGCCGCCTGCGCGGGCGTACAGAGCCTGGCCAGTGCCATCATCCAGGAGCTGCCCGGCGCCGGCGACATGAAGACCGTCGTCTTCGAGATCGACGGCGGCTACTTCTACCTCATGAACGCGGGGGACAACGCCTACCTCGCCGTGCTCTCCGACGTGACCTGCGAACCGGGGCGGATGAGCGGCATGATGCGCGACCTCGTCGTCCGGATCGGCGCCCATCTCAGCAGTCCGCCCCGGCGGAACGGGCAGACCGTATGACCCCTCCACGACGCACGCGGCGCCGGCCGCAGCCCCCGCCCGCTCCCCAGCCCCCGCGCCTGCCGCAGCCCCCGCAGCCCCCGCGGCCCCCGTCGCCGGAGGCCGCGGGGGCCAAGGGACCGGGCGACAACCCGGAACGGCTGTACTCGGTCGCCGGGTCCGGCGACGGCGCCCGCGCCGAACTCGACCTGGTGACCTTGATCGTGGCGCGCTCCGCACCCCCGGTCTCCGCCACCCCGGAGCAGACGGCAGTGCTCCGGCTCTGCACGACCCCCCTGTCCGTGGCGGAACTGTCGGCCTACCTCCGACTGCCGTTCAGCACGATGACCGTCCTGCTCACCGAGCTGATCACGGCCGAACTGGTGCAGGCGCGCGACCCCATCGTCCGCCAGGCGCTCCCCGACCGTTCACTCCTCGAAGCGGTGATGCATGGACTTCAAAGGCTCTGACACCCTCCCCGGCCCGCGCACCGAGGACCACCTGCCGCACACCGCGCAGGCCGCGGTCAAGATCGTGATCGTGGGCGGCTTCGGCGTCGGCAAGACCACCATGGTCGGTTCGGTCAGCGAGATCAGGCCGCTGACCACCGAGGAGACCATGACCCAGGCCGGCATCGGCGTCGACGACGACTACGGCTCCGAAACCAAGACGGCCACCACGGTGGCCATGGACTTCGGCCGGATCAGCATCACCGAGAAACTGGTGCTCTACCTCTTCGGCACCCCCGGTCAGGAGCGCTTCTGGTTCCTGTGGAACGGCCTGTTCGAGGGCGCGCTCGGCGCGGTCGTCCTGGTCGACACCCGGCGCCTGGAGGTCAGCTTCGACGTCATGGGCCGGCTGGAGGAGGGCGGCGTGCCCTTCGTCGTCGCCGTCAACTCCTTCCCGGACGCGCCCCGTTACCCGATCGAGGAACTGCGCACCGCGCTGGATCTGAGCCCGGACATCCCGATCATCGAGTGCGATGTGCGCCGCCGGGCCTCCAGCAAGGACGTGCTGATGACCCTCATGGGCTTCCTGCACTCGCTGGCGATGTCCGGCGCCCTCGCCTGACCGGCGCGCCCTCGCCTGACCGGCGCCCGCACCCGACGGCACCCCACCCACCCCGACCCCTTCCGTTCCGGAGCGACCACTGTGACGCCTGAATCCCCCTCACCGACCGGGACATCCGACACCCTCTCCGGTCCGCCGCCGGGCTGCCCCGCGCACGGCCTCGGCCCCGGGAGGCCGCACCGGCTCTACGGCCCCGGCGCGGAGGACCTCGGCGACCTCTACGAGCGCCTGCGGGAGGAGCACGGCCCCGTGGCGCCCGTGCTCCTCCACGACGACGTACCGATGTGGGTGGTCCTCGGCCACGCCGAGAACCTGCAACTGGTGCGCAATCCCTCGCAGTTCACCCGCGACAGCCGGATCTGGACCCCGCTGCGCGACGGCATGGTCAAGCCCGACCACCCGCTCATGCCGCACATCGCCTGGCAGCCCATCTGCTCCCACGCCGAGGGCGAGGAGCACAAGCGGCTGCGCGGCGCGGTCACCGCGGCCATGGAGACCATCGACCACCGCGGGGTGCGCCGGCACATCGGCCGCTACACCCAGATCCTGGTCAACAGCTTCTGCGAGCGGGGCCGGGCCGAGCTGGTCGGCCAGTTCGCCGAGCACCTGCCGATGGCCGTGATGTGCGAGATCCTCGGCATGCCCGAGGAGTACAACGACCGGATGGTGCAGGCCGCCCGTGACGCCCTCAAGGGCACCGAGACCGCCATCCAGAGCCACAGCTACGTCATGGACGCGCTCAGCCGGCTCACCACCCGCCGGCGCGCCCGGCCTGAGGACGACTTCACCAGCCACCTCCTCACCCACCCGGCCGGGCTCAGCGACGACGAGGTCCGCGAACACCTGCGGGTCGTCCTCTTCGCCGCCTACGAGGCCACGGCGAACCTCCTCGCCAACGCGCTGCGCATGGTCCTGACCGAGCCGGGGTTCCGCGCGCAGCTCAACGGCGGCCAGATGACCGTGCCGGAGGCGATCGAGCAGTCCCTGTGGGACGAGCCGCCGTTCAGCACGGTCCTCGGCTACTACGCCAAGCAGGACACCGAGCTGGGCGGCCGGCAGATCCGCAAGGGCGACGGGCTGCTGTTCGCGCCCGCACCGGGCAACGTCGACCCGCGGGTGCGGCCCGACCTGTCCGCGAGCATGCAGGGCAACCGCGCCCACCTCGCCTTCGGCGGCGGCCCCCACGAGTGCCCCGGCCAGGACATCGGCCGCGCCATCGCCGACGTCGGCGTCGACGCGCTGCTCACGCGGCTGTCCGACATCCAGCTCGACTGCGCCGAGGAGGACCTGCGCTGGCGGTCGTCCATCGCCTCCCGGCACCTGGTGGCCCTGCCGGTGCGCTTCGAACCGAAGCCGCAGCAGGACATCGACACGCCCCCGCGCGCCATGCCCGCCCCGCCGCAGCGGTCCAACTGGCAGGTCGGCACCCTGAGCAGCGACCCGGCCCCGGCTCCGGCCGCCGAGCCGGCCCCGGCACCCGCCCGCACGTCCTCGCCCCCGGCCCCCATCCCTCCGGCCCCGGAACCGCCCCGCCCGCGGGGCCTGTGGGGCCGCCTGCTGCACTGGTGGCGCGGAGAGTGACACCGGGCCGCCCCCCCGGCGGCACCCGCTCCGGGGGTGGGTGCCGCGGGCCTGGCTGTCCTGGCGTGATCCTGCCGGGCCGAGCCGCGGAGTGACTGTGCCGGGCAGGGGCGTGAAGTGACGCCGCCCGCTGGGGCCCGCCGGCCTGGACGGACGCCTCATACGGCAACGCCCCCTGCCCGGCGGGGCCGGCTCGCCTGCCGGGCCGGCCTCTCCGACGGGGGCGGCCTGCCCGGCGGGGCCTGCCTTCGCTTCTCCCCGCTGGGGCACCCGCGACGGGATCGCCTGCCCCCGGCAGGTGGGCGCCGGTCGGTGAGGCCGGCCGTCCTCGCTCGTCGGTGCCGTCGGCGTGGTGCGCCTCTCCCCGCCAGGGCTAGGTTCCGGCCGCCCAGGCCTCGTGGGACGTCCACGCGTGGAGGGTGCGGGCGCTGGTGAAGGTGTGGGCCGTGCCGGTGACCGGGTCGGTGAACGCCAGCCTCCGCGCGAGCAGTTGGAGCGGGCGCCGGAAGTCGCCGGCCGGTACCGGGGCGGTCACCTCCGGGTACAGCGGGTCGCCGAGGATGGGCACGCCCAGCGCGGTCAGGTGCACCCGGAGCTGGTGGGTCTGCCCGGTGGCCGGCACCAGCCGGTAGCGGCCGAGCCCGCCCCGGTGCTCGATCAGCTCCACCCGGGTCTCCGCGTTCGGCTCGCCCGGCACCTCCCGCGCGGCCGGCACGCCGCGTTCCTTCACGATCCTGCTGCGCACGGTCCGGGGCAGGGCGAGCGCGGGATCGTACGGCGCCACCGCCTCGTACTCCTTGCGCACCCGCCGGTCCCGGAACAGCGACTGGTACGCGCCCCGCTCCTCGGGCCGCACCGTGAACAGCACCAGCCCGGCGGTGAGCCGGTCCAGCCGGTGCGCCGCCGTCAGCGTCGGGATGCCCAGCTCACGCCGGAGCCGGGCCAGCGCGGTCTCCGCGACATGCGCACCCCGCGGGGTCGTGGCCAGGAAGTGCGGCTTGTCCGCCACCACGATGTGCTCGTCCCGGTACACCACCTCCACCGGGAACGGCACCGGCGCCTCGGCGGGCAGCTCGCGGTGGAACCAGACGAACATGCCCGGCCGGTACGGCGCGTCCGGCGCCACGGCCCGCCCGTCGGCCCCGACCACCAGCCCGGCGGCGAACATCGACTCGACCACCCCGGGCGGAGCCCCCGTCAGCCGCTCCACCAGATGCTCCCGGACGGTGGCCCACTGGCCGTCCGCGGGCAGTCGTACCCGGACGGGGTCCACCCCCGCGCGCTGGGGGAGCGGGGCAGGCGGGGGCGGGGTACGGCGTCTCATCGGGGTCAAGGGTACGGGGGACGGTCACCCCGGTGGCCGTCGGCAGAAGGGGGTCCGCCGGCCCCGCACTCGGCAGGATAGGGATCATGCCGTTTCTCACCAGCCCCGTCCTCGCCCCCGGCACCCTCGCCCGTGCCCCACAGCCCGCCCTCCCCGCCGCCGACGGCATGCTCCTGCGCCCGTGGCGGGCCGGGGACGCGCATGCCGTGCACGCGGCCTTCCAGGACCCGGTGCTGCGCCAGTGGCACGGCCGGTCCTGCGACTCCGCGGCAGAGGCCGCCGACTGGATCGCGCAGTGGCGGAGCGGGTGGGCGGACGAGCGCGACGCGCAGTGGGCCGTCGTGGACGAGGACACGGACGCGCTGCTGGGGCGGGTCGCGCTGCGCCAGATCCTGCTCGGCGACGGTGTCGCCGAGATCGCGTACTGGACAGTGGCGGGGGCGCGGGGCCGCGGCGTCGCCCTGCGGGCCGCGACGGCGCTGACCCACTGGGCCTTGGAGGAGGTCGGCTTCCACCGCCTCGAACTGATGCACGCGCTCGCCAACCCCGCTTCGTGCCGGGTCGCGGGCAAGGCCGGCTTCGCCCTGGAGGGCACCAAGCGCAGCGCCTACCTCCACCAGGACGGCTGGCACGACATGCATCTGCACGCGCGCGTCCGGGGTGACTGATCCGCACCCGGTCCGCGCAGGGGAACGCAGGGAGACGCAGGGGGACGCAGGGGGACGCAGGGGGACAGGGACACCGGGCGTACGAGAGCGGCGGCACCCTTCCCGGATGCCGCCGTCCCGGCGTCGCTCAGGCGGCCGCCGCCGTGCCGCCCTCCTGCTCCGCCTCGATCCGGGCGTTCCACTCCCGCTTGGAGGCCTGCCAGCCGTCCTCGTTGTGGCCGAGCCGCCAGTAACCGGAGATCGACAGGTCCTCGCGCGGGATCTGGCGCTCGACCCGCAGCAGCCGGCGCAGCTCCTTCACGAAGCCCGCCTCGCCGTGCACGAACGCGTGCGGCCTGCCTTCGGGGAACTCCAGCCCGCGCACCGCCTCCAGCAGGGCCTCGCCGACCGGCCGGTCCCCGCGGTGCAGCCAGACGACCGGTACCCCGCTGTCGATCTTCTGTTCCTCCTCGGGGCCGGAGACCTCGATGAACGCGTGTGCCCGGGCACCGGAGGGCAGCGTCTCCAGGGCGCGGGCGATGGCGGGCAGCGCGCTCTCGTCCCCGGCGAGCAGATGCCAGTCGGCCTGGAGGTCGGGCGCGTACGCGCCGCCGGGGCCCATGAAGCGCACGGTGTCGCCGGGGCGCGCGCGCAGGGCCCAGGGACCGGCCAGGCCCTCGTCGCCGTGGATGACGAAGTCCAGGGTCAGTTCGAGCCGTCGGGGGTCCCAGGCGCGCACGGTGTAGGTCCGGGTGACCGGCCACTGCTCGCGCGGGAACTCGGCGCGGATCCGTTCCAGGTCGAAGGGCTCCGGGTAGGTGACGCCGGCGGCCCCGAACAGCAGCTTCACGTAGTGGTCGGTGCAGGTGTCCGCGGCGAATCCGGCCAGGCCCTCGCCACCGAGCACCACGCGCTGCATGTGCGGGGTCAGCCGCTCGGTGCGCACCACCTGGGCGGTATGGGGCTTGCGCGGCTTTCGACCCGGACGCTCTGCCATCACGGCCTCCTGCGGTGTTGGTTAGGGTTACCTAAGTTAGCACCTCGTTGCGCCGCACCACCTCTTCGATGAGCGCGCGAGGAGATCCCTTTGCCGGAATATGGCCGGCCTCACTCCCCGAGGGTGTGCAGCAGCCGCTGCAAGGAGCCGCCGAGGCCCCACCGGTGCGTCAGTGCCTCCAGTGCCGCCGGGTCGTGCGGGGTGCGCGGCAGGGCCGTGTCGACGTCCGGCAGCGGCACGTCGTCGGCGACCCGCACCACCTTCGGCGCGACCGCGAGGTACGGCCGGGCCTCGGTGAGCCGCTTGCGCTGCGACGGCGTGAGCCTTGCCCGCGGATCGTCGACCGCCGCCAGGATCCCGGCCAGGTCGCCGAACTCGGCGAGCAGCTTCGCCGCCGTCTTCTCGCCGATGCCGGCCACACCCGGCAGGCCGTCGCTCGGATCGCCGCGCAGCAGCGCCAGATCCGCGTACCCGCGCCCGTCGACGCCATACTTCTCGCGCAGCGCGGCCTCGTCGGTCAGCTGGAGCGTGCCGACGCCCTTCACCGGATACAGCACCCGGACCCCGCGCTCGTCGTCCACGAGCTGGTACAGGTCGCGGTCACCGGTGACGATGTCCACCGGGCCCTCGGCCCGCGCGGTGAACGTGCCGATCACGTCGTCCGCCTCGTACCCCGCGACCCCGACGCGGGCGATCCCGATGGCGTCCAGCACGTCCTCGATCACCGGAACCTGCGGGGCGAGGGTGTCCGGCACCTCCTCCTCGTCCGGCGCGCCCTCGTGCTCCTCGGCGACCCGGTGCGCCTTGTAGGTGGGGATGAGGTCCACCCGCCACTGCGGGCGCCAGTCGGCGTCCATGCAGGCCACCAGGTGCTCCGGACGGTGGTCCTTGACCAGCCGGTCGATGAAGTCCAGCAGCCCGCGCACCGCGTTGACGGGCGTGCCGTCCGGCGCCTTCACGGAGTCCGGGACGCCGAAGTAGGCGCGGAAGTACAGCGAGGCGGTGTCGAGAAGCATGAGTCGTCCGGTCACGCACGCATCATGCCGCACGGCACCGACAGCGGCCCCCGGCCCCGGAACACGTTGCGTCACGCGCATCGCCGTGAACCCGGCCACTCGCGCGTTTGACCCGGGCCGGCCTGGGGAGGCGCGGCCTCTGTCCAGTCCCCGCCAGACGAGAGGTCCGCGTGTCAGCCAGGCTTGAGGTGGAGCACCTGTACAAGGTGTTCGGCAGACGACCCGACGAAGCAGTGGAACGCCTGCGCGGGGGCGCCGACCGGACGGAGCTGCGCGCCGACGGCACGACCGCCGCCGTGATCGACGCGTCCTTCCGCGTCGAGGCCGGCGAGATCTTCGTCGTCATGGGGCTGTCGGGCTCCGGCAAGTCCACCCTGCTGCGCACGCTCAACGGGCTGCTGGAGCCGACCGCGGGCACCGTGCGCTTCGACGGCCGGGACCTGACCGCGCTCACCGACCGGCAGCTGCGCGAACTGCGCGCCAGGAAGATCAGCATGGTCTTCCAGCACTTCGCGCTGTTCCCGCACCGCAGCGTCCGCGACAACGCCGCCTACGGCCTGGAAGTGCAGGGCGTGCCCCGCGCCGAGCGCGAGCGCCGTGCCGACGAGGCGCTCGCCCTGTGCGGCCTGGCCGGCTGGGAGGCCTCCTGGCCCGACGAGCTGTCCGGCGGCATGCAGCAGCGGGTCGGCCTCGCCCGCGCCCTCGCCACCGATGCCGACGTGCTGCTGATGGACGAGTCCTTCAGCGCCCTGGACCCGCTGATCCGCCGCGACATGCAGGACCAGCTGCTGGAACTGCAGAAGACCCTGAAGAAGACCATCGTCTTCATCACCCACGACCTCAACGAGGCCATGCGGCTCGGCGACCGCATCGCCGTCATGCGCGACGGCCGCATCGTCCAGACCGGCACCGCCGAGGACATCCTGCTGCGCCCCGCGAACGACTACGTGGCCTCCTTCATCCAGGACGTCGACCGGTCCCGGGTCCTGACGGCGGGTGCCCTCATGGACACCTCGGTCACGGCCGACGCCCCGCTGTGCGGCTGCGAGACCGCGACCCGCGAGACCCCGTTCACCCAGCTGTGCGCGATCAGCGCCCGGCTGTCCCACCGCGTCTCCGTCGTGGACGAGGCGAACCGCGTCGTCGGTGTCGTCCCCAGGCAGCGGCTGGTCGGCTTCCTCGGCGAGGAGACGGCCGGACCCGCGCCCTGTGACAACCCGCGGGGGAAGGTGACCGGCCGTGCCTAGGATCCACCTCGGCGACTGGGTCGACTCCGGTGTCGACTGGCTGGTCGGCCACCTCTCCTGGCTCTTCGACGCCGTCAGGGCGGTCATGGAGGGCATGTACGACGGCATCGACGCGGTGCTCGCCGCCCCCGAGCCGCTGCTGATGGCGGGCATTCTCGCCGTGCTCGCCTGGTGGCTGCGCGGCCTGCTCGCCGGTGTCCTCGCCTTCGCCGGTTTCGCGCTGGTCGATTCGCTCGGCCTGTGGGACCGGGCCATGTCCACCCTCGCCCTGGTCCTCGTGGCGACCGTGATCGCCCTGGTGATCTCCCTCCCGCTGGGCATCTGGGCCGCCCGGTCCAGGGCGGTCGGCGCCGCCGTACGGCCGGTCCTGGACCTGCTCCAGACCATGCCGTCGATGGTGCTGCTGATCCCGGCCATGCTCTTCTTCGGCCTGGGCACCGCCGCCGGTGTCGTCGCCACCCTGATCTTCGCGCTCGCCCCCGGCGTCCGCATGACCGAACTGGGCATCCGCCAGGTCGACGCCGAACTGGTCGAGGCGGCCGAGGCGTTCGGCACCACCCCGCGGAACATCCTGTGGCGCGTCCAGCTCCCGCTCGCGCTGCCGACCATCATGGCGGGCGTCAACCAGGTGATCATGCTGGGCCTGTCCATGGTGGTCATCGCGGGCATGGTCGGCACCGGAGGCCTCGGCGGCGCCGTCAACGAGGCGATCGGCCGGCTCGACATCGGCTACGGCTTCGAGGCGGGCGTCGCCATCGTCGTCCTCGCCATCTACCTGGACCGCGTCACCGGCGCGCTCGGCACCCGGCTGTCCCCGCTGGGCCGCAGGGCCGCCGCGAAGACCGGCACGCGCGCGTGGTCGTACCGTCCGCGCCCGGCCGTCGCCGTCGTCGGCGTGGTCGTCCTCGCCCTGGTCGCGGGCGGCCTCGGGATCTTCGGCTCCTCCGCCGGCACCTCCGAGGCCTCCGGCGCGGACATCGGCAAGGGCAAGGAGATCCGCATCGGCTACATCCCCTGGGACGAGGGCATCGCCTCCACCTTCCTCTGGAAGGAACTGCTGGAGGAGCGCGGCTTCAAGGTGACCACCACGCAGTACGCGGCCGGCCCGCTCTACACCGGCCTCGCCACCGGCCGGCTCGACTTCCAGACCGACTCCTGGCTGCCCACGACCCACGCCGAGTACTGGGCGAAGTACGGCGAGCGGCTGGACGACCTCGGCACGTGGTACGGCCCCACGTCCCTGGAGCTGAGCGTCCCGTCGTACGTGAAGGACGTGAACTCCCTGGCGGACCTCAAGGACCACGCGTCCGAGTTCCACGGCAAGATCATCGGCATCGAGCCCAGCGCCGGCATGATGGGCCTGCTGAAGAACAAGGTGCTGAAGGGGTACGGCCTTCAGGGCACCTACGACGTGGTCGACGGCTCCACGCCCGCCATGCTCGCCGAGCTGAAGCGCGCCTACGCCAGGAAGCAGCCGGTCGTCGTCACCCTGTGGTCGCCGCACTGGGCGTACAGCGACTACGACCTGAAGAAGCTGAAGGACCCCCAGGGCGCCTGGGGCGAGGGCGACGGCGTGCACACCCTCGCCCGCAAGGGCTTCGCCGCCGACAACCCGCAGGTCGGCCAGTGGCTGAAGGACTTCTCGATGACCGAGGAGCAGCTGACCGGCCTGGAGGCGCGGATCCAGAAGGCGGGCGAGGGCGAGGAGCAGGACGCCGTCCGCGCCTGGCTGCGGCAGCACCCCGGCCTCGTCGACAAGTGGGCCCCGGTCACCCAGGAGGACACCACGAGCCAGGCGGCCGGGTGACCTGACCGGCCCGGACCGCCTCCCGAGGGGCGGGCGCCGCCGGACGCCGACACGCGTCCGGTGCCGCCCGCCCCTCGCGGTCTCCCCGGGTCTCTCCCTGGACTTCCGCCCACGGGAAGGTTCAGGCCAATCACACCGCGTGAGGAACCATGGCCCGTGCCCGGGCACCCGGCCCAGCTGGACGGCCTGTTCATCCTCCGGGGTGACCTGGTCCCGGACCGCTCCCCGGTCCCCGGGCACTGGCGCGAACCGTGAGGGTCGGGGATCACGACAGTGTCAGGGATGTGACAGCCACGTGAAACGGTTTGCCGAACATGCGTAGGGTGCAGAGAAGTCATCGGAAGAGGTGTGCCCCGCAGCGGGCACTCGGAGAGCGGCACGAGCGAGGGAGGGAGCCGGAGCGATGGGCGACCACAAAGAGCAGCAGCCCGTGCGGGTGGGCGCGGCCGTCCGGCGGCGCCGCCGTGCCCTGGAGCTGACCCTCGCCGTCGTGGCCGAGCGCAGCGGCCTCTCGGTGCCCTTCCTCAGCCAGGTCGAGAACGACCGGGCCCGCCCCAGCCGCACCTCCCTGGAGAAACTGGCCGACGCCCTGCGCACCACGGCCGTCGAACTCCTCGCCGCCGCCGACCCGGCCGCCAGCGTGGACGTGGTCCGCGCCGAGGCCGTCGCCGAGGGCGACTTCGACCCGCGGACCCGCTCCCTGGTGCGCGGCCACCACCAGCTGCACGCCTCCGAGTTCACCGGCGACCACGACGCCGGCCGCGAGTTCCAGCACCGCAACGACGAGCTGATGTACGTCGCCGACGGCGCGGTGGAGATCGAGGCCGAGGGGCGCGCGTACCGTCTCGGGCGCGGCGACACGCTGTATCTGACGGGCGGGGTACGGCACCGGTGGCGGGCGACGGTGCCGGACACGAGGGTGATCGTGGTGGCGGTGGCGGAGCACATCGAGGCGGTGCACGACAGGTCCCGCTGAGGGGCCGGCGGAAGGGGGTCACGGGATGAAGCGGGTGCGGGTGCGTCCGCCGTCCGCGGTGCCCTCGGGGCCGGTCGCCGGAGCCGGGTAGTGCGCGTCGTCTCCCTCGTCCCGTCGCTCACCGAAGCGGTGGCCGTCACCCTGCCCGGAGCCCTCGTCGGTGCCACCGGATGGTGCAGTCGCCCGGAGGAGCTGGACGTCGTCCGGATCGGCGGTACGAAGAATCCGGACGTGGAGCGGATCATCGCGCTCGCCCCCGACCTGGTCGTCGCCAACGAGGAGGAGAACCGCGCGCCCGACCTCGACGCCCTCCGCGCGGCCGGACTGGAGGTGCTGGTCACCAGGGTGCGGAGCGTGCCGCAGGCCCTCGCCGAGCTGGACCGGGTGCTCGGCGCGTGCGGTGCGCCGGGCCGCCCCGGCTGGCTGGCCGAGGCCGAGGAGGTCTGGGCGGGCCTGCCCGAGCCGGCGCGGCGCCGGACGGCGGTCGTACCGATCTGGCGGCGCCCCTGGATGGTCCTCGGCCGGGACACCTTCGCCGGGGACGTCCTCGCCCGCCTCGGCGTGGACCACCTGTACGCGCACCACCCCGAGCGCTATCCCCGGGTCCCCCTCGACGAACTGCGCGCACGAGAGCCGGACCTGGTGGTCCTGCCCGACGAGCCGTACCGCTTCACCGCCGACGACGGCCCCGAGGCGTTCCGGGGGCTGCCCTGCGCCCTGGTCAGCGGACGGCATCTGACCTGGTACGGCCCGTCCCTGACGGAAGCGCCACGGGTGCTGGCCGGGGCGCTGCGAGCAGCACGCCGCTGAGCAGGCCGCGCTCCGCGCCCCGTGCCGCCACGAGCGGCGCCGTCACGGGGACGAGCAGCCCGGAGGCCACGGAGGCCCCTGGCCCGATCGCTGACGGCCGGCCGGGAGCCGGTCGGCAGCGGCGCAGGGCATAAGCTGGTCTTATGAGCGAGGCGGAGGGGCACCACACGGAATCGCTGGCGCACCGGGTACCGGACCTCGCCGCGCTGGAGCTGCTGCTCGCCGTGGCGCGGCTGGGCAGTCTCGGCGCGGCGGCACGCGAGGTCGGCATCACCCAGCCGGCCGCCAGCAGCCGGATCCGCTCCATGGAACGGCAGCTGGGCGTGGCCCTGGTCGACCGCTCACCGCGCGGCTCCCGGCTCACCGACGCCGGCGCCCTGGTCACGGACTGGGCCCGGCGGGTGGTGGAGGCGGCGGCGGCCTTCGACGCCGGCGCGCGGGCACTGCGGGACCGGCGGGACTCGCGGCTCAGGGTCGCGGCGAGCATGACCATCGCCGAGTACCTGCTGCCCGGCTGGCTGCTCGCGCTGCACGCCGAGCGGCCCGACACGGCGGTCTCGCTGCTCGCCGGGAACTCGGCGAAGGTCGCGGAACTCCTGCTGGCCGGCGAGGCGGACCTGGGCTTCGTGGAGGGGCTGACCGTGCCCACGGGCCTGGACTCCACCGTCATCGCCCGCGACCGGCTGATCGTCGTCACCGCGCCCGCCCACCCGTGGGCCCGCCGCCGACGGCCCCTGACGGCGGCGGAACTGGCCGCGACCCCGCTCATCCTGCGCGAGCGGGGCTCCGGCACCCGCCAGGTCCTGGACGCGGCCCTCGGCGGCCTGGCCCGCCCGCTGATCGAGCTGTCCTCCACGACGGCGGTGAAGGCCTCCGCCGTCAGCGGCGCGGGCCCCTCCGTGCTCAGCGAACTGGCGGTGGGGGAGGAGCTGGGGATGCGGCGCCTGGTGAGCATCCCGGTCGAGGGCGTCTCCCTCCGCCGGGACCTGAGAGCGGTGTGGCCGACAGGGCACCGGCCCACGGGCCCGGCCCGCGAACTGCTGTCCCTGACCCGAGGCTGAGGCGCCCGGAAGCGCGGCCGAACGCCGGGCGGTGCTCAGCCCGCCGCAGCGATCAGCGCCGCCATCACCCGGAGGTCCTCGCCCATCTCCGGATGCCACTGCACCCCCAGCGCCCACCCCCGGTCGGCCGGGAGTTCGACGGCCTCCACCGTGCCGTCCGCCGCGTAGGCCGACGGGACGAGCCCCTCGCCGAGCCGTTCCACCGCCTGGTGGTGGTACGTCGGCACGCTCACCTCCTCCGGCACGATCCCGGCGTACACCGTCCCCGGCACCGGCTTCACCGGGTGCTCGCCGAAGGCGCCGACCACCTCCGCGTGCCCGTCCAGGTGCTGGACGAGCGTGCCGCCGAGGGCCACGTTCAGCAGCTGCATGCCCCGGCACACGCCGAGCAGCGGCACACCCGCCGCCAGCGCCGCGTCGATCAGCGCCAGTTCCCAGGCGTCCCGCTCCGGCGCGGGCGGCCCGGTGCGGGGCGAGCGCTCGGCGCCGTACCGGGACGGGTCGACGTCCGGGCCGCCCGCGACGACCAGCCCGTCGAGCCGGGCCACCGCCGCCGCGGCCTGCTCCGGCGCGTCCGGCGGCAGCAGCGCGGCCAGCCCGCCGGCCCGCTGGACCAGCCGTGGATAGCCCGCCGGCAGCAGCACCGCGTCCAGCTCCCACACCCCCCAGCGCGCACCGGACTCCAGATACGTGCTCACACCGATCAGCGGCCGTACGGTCATGTCGCCCTCCCGAGCTTCAAAGGTTTCCCTGACCACCTTTCAGGTGATCGCCTTTCCGGGCCGCTCACGCCAAGAAGCCCCGCAACAGCGCCGCCGTGCCCGCGCAGTGCTCGCGTGCGATCTCCCGCGCCCCGTCCGCGTCCCCGTCCAGCACCGCCTCCACGAGCGCCGTGTGCTGCCGCTGGGAGTGCTCCAGGTTGCGCACCAGCAGCGGGATGCAGTCCAGCAGGTCGTTCACGGTGGCCCGGACCGCCGCGTACTGCGCGGTCAGCGACGGCGAACCGCACAGTTCGGCCAGCGTCAGGTGCAGCAGCGTGTCCGCCCGCCGGTAGTCCGTCAGCGGGGCCTCGTGGGTGCGGTCCAGCGCCTCCCGCAGCCGCCGCGCCCGCTCCGGTGCCAGACCGTGCGCCGCGCACAGCCCCGCCGCGCCCACCTCCAGCACCTCGCGGAAGCGCAGCACGTCCTCGATGTCGGCCTCGGCGATCCGGCGCCGCAGTTCGTCCTCGCCGCCCGCGTCCGGGCGCGGCAGCACAAACGTTCCGCCGTACCGCCCGCGCCGCGCCTCCACCAGGCCCTGGTCCTGGAGCACCTTCAGCACCTCGCGCAGCGTCACCCGGCTGACCCCGAGCCGCTCGGCCAGCTCCCGCTCGGCCGGGAGCCGCTCGCCGGCCGGCACCAGGCCGAGCCGCACGACCTGGAGGATCTGCTCCAGCGCCTCCTCGAAGCCGTTGCCCGCCCGCACCGGCCGCAGCACCGGAGCGAGCCGGTCGTCCACCGCCCTCGCCCGCGTCCGCTGCGACATCCGGCCGCACCCCCTTCCCAACCAATGGTTCCCGGCAATACCTTAGGGCTCCCGGCCCGGCCGAAAAAGGCGCGAGGGCGCCGAAGGAGGCTCTCCCGTGGCAGACCGCACACCCCCGCTCGCCGTCGAGGAACTGCACGCCCTGGTCGCGAGCGGGGAGATCGACACCGTCGTCCTGGCCTTCCCCGACATGCAGGGGCGCCTCCAGGGCAAGCGGTTCGCCGCCCGCTTCTTCCTCGACGAGGTCCTGCACCACGGCACCGAGGGCTGCAACTACCTGCTCGCCGTCGACACCGAGATGAACACCGTCGACGGCTACGCGATGTCCTCCTGGGAACGCGGCTACGGCGACTTCGCGATGCACCCGGACGTGTCCACCCTGCGCCGCGTCCCCTGGCACCCCGGCACCGCGCTGCTCATCGCCGACCTCGCCTGGAACGACGGCTCCCCGGTCGCCGCCGCCCCCCGCCAGATCCTGCGCCGCCAGCTCCAGCGGCTCGCCGAGCACGGCTACACCGCCCAGGTCGGCACCGAGCTGGAGTTCATCGTCTTCAAGGACAGCTACGAGCAGGCCTGGGACGCGAACTACCGGGGCCTGACCCCCGCCAACCAGTACAACATCGACTACTCCATCCTCGGCACCGGCCGCATCGAGCCCCTGCTGCGCCGCCTGCGCAACGACATGGCCGGCGCCGGCCTCACCGTCGAGTCCGCCAAGGGCGAGTGCAACCCCGGCCAGCACGAGATCGCCTTCCGCTACGACGAGGCCCTGCGCACCTGCGACCAGCACGCCCTCTACAAGACCGGCGCCAAGGAGATCGCCGCCCAGGAGGGCGTCTCGATCACCTTCATGGCCAAGTACAACGAGCGCGAGGGCAACTCCTGCCACATCCACCTCTCGCTCGCCGACGCCGACGGCACCAACGCGATGGCCGGACCCGACGGCATGTCCGAGGTGATGCGGCACTTCCTCGCCGGACAGCTCGCCGCCCTCCGCGACTTCTCCCTCCTGTACGCCCCCAACATCAACTCCTACAAGAGGTTCCAGCCGGGCTCCTTCGCCCCCACCGCCGTCGCCTGGGGCCACGACAACCGCACCTGCGCCCTGCGCGTCGTCGGCCACGGCCGCTCCCTGCGCTTCGAGAACCGCCTGCCCGGCGGGGACGTGAATCCGCATCTCGCCGTCGCGGGGCTCGTCGCCGCCGGTCTGCACGGCATCGAGCAGAAGCTTCAGCTGCCCGAGCCCTGTCCCGGAAACGCCTACACCGCCGACTACGCGCACGTGCCGACCACCCTGCGCGAGGCCGCCGACCTGTGGGAGAACAGCCCGATCGCCGAGGCGGCGTTCGGCGCCGAGGTCGTCGCCCACTACCGCAACATGGCGCGCGTCGAGCTGGAGGCCTTCGACGCCGCGGTCACCGACTGGGAGCTGCGCCGCTCCTTCGAACGCCTGTGAAAGGTCACCCCGTGCCCGACCCGAACGAGCTGACCGTCCTCGACCCCGCCACCGAGGAGGTCGTCGCCACCGTCCCCGCCGCCACCGCCGACGACGTGGACACCGCCGTCGCCCGCGCCGCCCGCGCCCAGACCCGCTGGGCCGCCCTCGCCCCCGCCGACCGGGCCCGGCTGCTGCGCCGCTTCGCCGACGTGGTCGACGCCCACACCGAGGAACTCGCCCAGCTGGAGGTCCGCGAGGCCGGCCACACCGTCGCGAACGCCCGCTGGGAGGCCGGCAACGCCCGCGACCTGCTCCTGTACGCGGCAGGCGGCGCCGAGCGCCTGGTCGGCCGGCAGATCCCGGTCCCCGGCGGCTGGGACGTCACCTTCCAGGAACCGCTGGGCGTCATCGGCGTCATCGCCCCCTGGAACTTCCCCATGCCCATCGCCGCCTGGGGCTCCTTCCCGGCGCTCGCGGCCGGTAACGCGGTCCTCCTCAAGCCCGCAGAGGCCACCCCGCTCACCGCGCTCCGCCTCGCCGGGCTGGCCCTGGAGGCGGGCCTGCCCGAGCACCTCTTCCAGGTGCTGCCCGGCCACGGCGACACCGCCGGGCGCGCCCTGGTCGACCACCCGGACGTCGCCAAGATCGTGTTCACCGGCTCCACCCGCACCGGCCGCGAGGTCATGGAGCGCTGCGCCCGCCTGGTCAAACCGGTCACCCTCGAACTCGGCGGGAAGAGCCCCAACGTCGTCTTCGCCGACGCCGACCTCCAGGCCGCCCTCGACCCCTTCTCCTTCCTGGACAACGCCGGCCAGGACTGCTGCGCCCGCACCCGCGTCCTGGTCCAGGAGGCGGTGCTGGACGAGGCCCGCGCCTTCCTCGCCGACGCGCTGGCCGCCGTGGTCGTGGGCGACCCGGCCGACGAGAAGACCCAGATGGGCCCGCTCATCTCCGGCCGGCAGCTGGAGCGCGTACGGTCCTACGTCCCCGACGACGCCCCGGCCCTGCGCGGCAAGGCCCCCGCCGGCCCCGGCTTCTGGTTCCCGCCGACGGTGCTCACCGGCGAGCGGCACGACAGCCCGGCGGCCCGCGAGGAGATCTTCGGCCCGGTCGCCGTCCTGCTCCCCTTCACCGACGAGCAGGACGCGATCCGCCTCGCCAACGACACCCCCTACGGCCTGTCCGGCTCCATCTGGACCCGGGACGTCGGCCGCGCCCTGCGCGTGTCCCAGGCCGTCCGCGCGGGCAACCTGTCCGTCAACTCCCACTCCAGCGTCCGCTACTGGACCCCGTTCGGCGGCTACAAGCAGTCCGGCCTCGGCCGGGAACTCGGCCCCGACGCCCTGACCGCCTTCACCGAGACCAAGAACGTCTTCCTCAGCACGGAGGTCCCCGCACAGTGACCGACAACAGTGTCTGCCGCCGCCTGGTCGGCCGTACCGCCGTCGTGACCGGGGCCGGCAGCGGCATCGGACTCGCCAGTGCCCGCCGGCTCGCCTCCGAGGGCGCCCACGTCGTCTGCGCGGACGTCGACGAGGTCCGCGGCAAGGCCGCCGCCGACGAGGTCGGCGGGCTCTTCGTGGAGACCGACGTCACCGACCCCGAGCAGGTCGAGGCGCTGTTCAGGGCCGCGTACGACACCTACGGCAGCGTCGACGTCGCCTTCAACAACGCCGGCATCTCCCCGCCCGACGACGACTCCATCCTGGAGACCGGCCTGGAGGCCTGGAAGCGCGTCCAGGAGGTCAACCTCACCTCCGTCTACCTGTGCTGCAAGGCCGCCATCCCCTACATGCGCCGCCAGGGCAAGGGGTCCATCATCAACACGGCGTCGTTCGTGGCGCGGATGGGCGCGGCCACCTCCCAGATCTCCTACACGGCCTCCAAGGGCGGCGTCCTCGCCATGTCCCGCGAACTGGGCGTGCAGTTCGCCAGGGAGGGCATCCGGGTCAACGCGCTGTGCCCCGGCCCGGTCAACACCCCGCTGCTGCGGGAGCTGTTCGCCAAGGACCCGGAGCGGGCCGCCCGCCGCCTCGTCCACATCCCGGTCGGCCGGTTCGCCGAGGCCGAGGAGATCGCCGCCGCCGTCGCCTTCCTGGCCAGCGACGACTCCTCCTTCGTCAACGCCACCGACTTCCTGGTGGACGGCGGGATCGCCGGCGCGTACGTCACCCCCCTCTAGGGCGGCTCAGAGGAACGTGCGCCCCTCACCCCGGTAAGTGGGCACCGCGGCCGTCACCGTGTCGCCCTCGATCAGGTGCAGGGTGTCGAACCGCTCGCACAGCTCGCCCGCCTTGGCGTGCCGGAACCACACCTTGTCGCCGATGAGCAGATCGTCGGCGGGCGAGCCGAGCAGCGGGGTCTGCACCTCGCCGGGACCCTCCTGCGGGTCGTACCTCAGCCCCTCCGGCAGATACGGCACCGGCAGCCGGTCGGGGCCGGCGGCGCCGGAGGCCGGGTAGCCGCCGCCGAGCACGGTGACGACGCCGACGCCGGGCCGCCGGACCACCGGCTGGGCGAAGAGGGCGGCGGGGCGGCCGGTGAAGGACGTGTAGTTGTCGAACAGGCGCGGCACGTACAGCCCGGAACCGGCCGCGATCTCGGTCACCGCGTCCTCGGCGGCGGTGTGCTGCACACTGCCGGTGCCGCCGCCGTTGACGAACTCCAGGTCAGGGACGACCGCCCGGACCGCCCGCACGACCGCGGCCCGCCGCTCGGCCAGCTCCCGCCGGGCGGCGGCCTGCATCAGCCGGATCGCCCGCGAGCGCAGCGGCCGCCCGGCGACCGCGTCCCCGACCCCGGCGACGTGCCCCTCGTACGCCATGATCCCCACCAGCCGGAAGCCCGGCCGCCGGGCCACCGACCGCGCCAGCTCGGCGAGTTGGGCGGGGGAGTGCAGCGGCGAGCGCCGGGCGCCGACCCGGACCCGGCCGCCGAGCAGCTTCAGCGAGGTGTCCAACTCCAGGCACACCCGCACGACTTCGCGCCCGCCGTCGCGGGCCGCGTCGATGAGGTCCAGGTGCGCCGGATCGTCGATCATCACGGTGACGGCACCGGCCAGCTTGGGGTCGGCGGCCAGCTCGGCGAAGCCGGCGCGGTCCGCCGACGGATAGGCCAGCAGGACGTCCTCGAACCCGGAACGCGCGAGCCACAGCGACTCGTCCAGGGTGAACGACATGATGCCCCGGAAGCCGTCCTTGGCCAGGACGCGTTCCAGCAGGGCCCGGCAGCGGACCGACTTGCTGGCGACCCGCACGGGCTTGCCCCCGGCACGGCGGACCAGGTCGTCCGCGTTGGCGTCGAAGGCGTCCAGGTCCACGATCGCGAGAGGGGCGTCGAGATGGGCGGTGGCCCGGTCGTAACGGGCCCGGTCGGCGGCGCGCGCAGTCATGACGGAAGCCTGCCAGACAGGATTACCGCAGGGTAGGGGGACGTTCCGGGCAGATGCCCCTGGCTCGTGGACTGGTTCTCCTTCTCTCCCGGACAACCCGTAGAGTGACGCGCACGTACGGCGGAACGCGTCCGGCCACCACGTGAACCGGGATGCCGGTCCGGCCGTACGGGTATGCGTGCCCGGGAGGAGCTTCCACACCGGGCGCAGCCGAGGAGCAGACCGGCCCGCGTACGAGGAGACGGCCCGGGCACGAGGAAACGGGGGGTGCATGAGCACGGGAGCCCGCCACGCCCCGATCCCGCGACGCCCGTCGACTCCCCCGGGACCCCCGGCCCAGCGCCCGCCGACGCCCTCCGTCCCGCCCCGCCCGGACGACGACCCCGACGAGGAGCCGTCGGTCTTCACCCCGCGCGGTGCGCGGCCCGCACCC
>NZ_JBEXKG010000056.1:0-45009 GCF_040609555.1 Streptomyces sp. NPDC004658 | reverse complement strand
GTACGGCCACCGCCCAGACCGACGCCAGGACGATCAGGGCGGCCGGCCACAGCGCCCCGGGCCGCAGCGCGACCAGCAGCGCCGCCGACACCGGCGCCGACACCGGCACGATCTCCGGGCGCACGCACAGCCACAGCCCG
This sequence comes from Streptomyces sp. NPDC004658, assembly GCF_040609555.1. NCBI lineage: Bacteria > Bacillati > Actinomycetota > Actinomycetes > Kitasatosporales > Streptomycetaceae > Streptomyces > Streptomyces sp. NPDC004658. Next base: position 44,869 of record NZ_JBEXKG010000056.1, on the reverse strand, counting down.
TGCAGCGCCAGCAGGGCCGCCGCCCACGGGCGCCATCCGGCGGGCAGTGCCAGCAGCCCGGTGATCCCCGCCGCGACCACGAAGGCGGTCATCAGGTGCCCGGTCCGGGAGGGCAGCGGCACCCAGCGCGGTGGGAGCGCGTCGAGCCAGCGGCGGGGGTGCTCACCGCTCCACGCGGGGCAGCCGGCGGGCAGGTCCGCGGGGGGCAGCGGCGGTCCGGGGGTCGTACTCATGGTTGTCCAGACACTCGACGGCGGCGAAGGGTTGGGGGACCGGCCGCCGGCCGCCTGGGCGCGTCTCCCGCCGCCGGTACGGCCGCGGCGGGCATCCCGGTCGCGGCTGTCGGCACGGGCGCCGCCGCGAAGGAGCCGGGCCGCCCGGCCGGGCAGGTCACCCCGGGGGCACGGCCCTCAGCCCGGGAACGAGAAGGCAGGGCGAAGCGCGCAGCACGGCCCGGCGCCGAGAAGCACCCGGCGGCGCGCCCGGGCCCAGCCGGCCGGCCCCGCACACAAACGGCGGCAGGGTGCAGTCGGCCCCGCACACGAGCGGCAGGCGGCCTTCGGCCGTCCGAGGCTCTCTCAGCCCACCGCCAGCAAGATCGCCAGCAGCACCGCTCCGGCGACCGCCGGTGCGGCCACCTCGTAGGCCCAGCGCACGGTGATCTCGCCCTGCGCCGACTCGGCGTCCCCGCGCCGCTCCAGCATGTCCCCCAGGTCGGCCATGATCTGGTCGGTCTGCGCCCGGGTCTGCCCGGTCTCGGGGCCGCGCGCGCCGAACCCGCCGAGGCCGAAGCCGCCCGGCGCCCGGCCCCGGGCCGCGTCCGCCGCCGCCCGCTGCTGCCGGCGGATCGCCTTCTTGCGGGCCCGCAGCGAGACGGGGATGGCCCACAGCTGGTACTTGGTGCCGGACTTGGCGATGACCTCGTTGGAGTAGCCGGAGCGCAGGCCGGCGATCTCGCCCCAGGGCAGGGTGATCACCCGGAACGGGTTGCGGACGCGCAGCCGGTCCTCGCCCGCGAACACCGCCGGGCGGAGGGTGAAGGCGAGGACCAGCGGCACGATCAGGATCATCCCGGCCAGCGCCAGCCACGGGGTCCGGCCGTGGCCCTTGGTCAGGGCGTCGAAGCCCAGCCAGAGGACGACCAGGAGCAGCAGCGCGCCACCCACCAGCCCCAGGGGGGAGCGGTAGATGCGGTCCTTGGCGACGGGCGCAGGGGGCTGCGGCGCGGGTGACGGGTGGTCGGGGGTGGTCATGGCCCCGATTCTGCACGACGCCGTCCGCGGGCCGGCCACGCGCCCGGGAACCGGCGCCCATCCGTGATCTCGCACTGCGGAGACGAGCACCGGGGGTGTACAGCCGCTACGCGCGTAGATATGCTCGTCTGGTGACCATGCCCACTACCGCACCCACAGCTCACGCTCTCGCTGACGTCACCGCGTCCGACAGCACGCTGCGCCGCTTCCTCCACGGGCTGCCCGGCGTCGACGCGGTCGGCCTGGAGGCGCGCGCCGCGTCCCTCGGCACCCGTTCCATCAAGACCACCGCGAAGGCGTACGCCATCGACCTCGCCATCTCGATGGTCGACCTGACGACGCTGGAAGGCGCGGACACCCCGGGCAAGGTCCGGGCGCTCGGCGCCAAGGCGGTCCACCCCGACCCCACGGACCGTACGACCCCGACGACGGCCGCGGTCTGCGTCTACCCCGACATGGTGGCCGTCGCCAAGGAGGCCGTCGCCGGGTCCGGCGTGAAGGTCGCCTCGGTGGCCACCGCCTTCCCGGCCGGCCGTGCCGCGCTCGACGTGAAGCTGGCCGACGTGCGCGACGCCGTCGCCGCCGGCGCCGACGAGATCGACATGGTCATCGACCGGGGCGCGTTCCTCGCCGGCAAGTACCTGAAGGTGTACGACGAGATCGTCGCCGTGAAGGAGGCCTGCGGGACGAGCGCCCGCCTGAAGGTCATCTTCGAGACCGGCGAGCTGTCGACGTACGACAACATCCGCCGCGCCTCCTGGCTCGGCATGCTGGCCGGCGCCGACTTCATCAAGACGTCGACGGGCAAGGTCGCCGTCAACGCCACGCCCGCGAACACCCTCCTCATGCTGGAGGCGGTCCGCGACTTCCGGGCCCAGACCGGCGTCCAGGTCGGCGTGAAGCCGGCCGGCGGCATCCGCACCAGCAAGGACGCGATCAAGTTCCTGGTCCTGGTCAACGAGACCGCGGGCGAGGACTGGCTGGACAACCACTGGTTCCGCTTCGGCGCCTCCTCGCTCCTGAACGACCTGCTGATGCAGCGCCAGAAGCTGGCCACCGGCCGCTACTCCGGTCCCGACTACGTGACGGTGGACTGATCCCCCATGGCATTCGAGTACGCACCCGCCCCCGAGTCCCGCGCGATCGTCGACATCGCGCCCTCGTACGGCCTGTTCATCGACGGCGAGTTCACCGAGGCCGCCGACGGCAGGGTCTTCAAGACGGTCTCCCCCTCGACCGAGGAAGTCCTCTCCGAGGTGGCCCAGGCCGGCGCCGAGGACGTCGACCGTGCCGTCAGGGCCGCCCGCAAGGCGTTCGAGAAGTGGTCCGCGCTGCCCGGCTCCGAGCGCGCCAAGTACCTGTTCCGCATCGCCCGGATCATCCAGGAGCGCAGCCGCGAGCTGGCGGTCCTGGAGACGCTGGACAACGGCAAGCCGATCAAGGAGACCCGCGACGCGGACCTCCCGCTGGTTGCCGCCCACTTCTTCTACTACGCGGGCTGGGCCGACAAGCTCGGCCACGCCGGTTTCGGTCCGGACCCGAAGCCGCTGGGCGTGGCCGGCCAGGTCATCCCGTGGAACTTCCCGCTGCTGATGCTGGCGTGGAAGATCGCCCCGGCCCTCGCGACCGGCAACACGGTGGTCCTGAAGCCCGCCGAGACGACCCCGCTGTCCGCGCTGTTCTTCGCGGACATCTGCCGCCAGGCCGGCCTGCCCAAGGGTGTCGTCAACATCCTCCCGGGCTACGGCGACGCGGGCGCCGCGCTGGTCGCGCACCCCGACGTGAACAAGGTCGCCTTCACCGGCTCGACGGCCGTCGGCAAGGAGATCGCCCGGACGGTCGCCGGCACCGGCAAGAAGCTCACCCTCGAACTGGGCGGCAAGGGCGCCAACATCGTCTTCGACGACGCGCCGATCGACCAGGCCGTCGAGGGCATCGTCAACGGCATCTTCTTCAACCAGGGCCAGGTCTGCTGCGCGGGCTCGCGCCTGCTGGTCCAGGAGTCGATCCTGGACGAGCTGCTGGACTCCCTCAAGCGCCGCCTGTCCACGCTCCGCCTCGGCGACCCGCTGGACAAGAACACCGACATCGGCGCGATCAACTCCGCCGAGCAGCTGGCCCGGATCACCGCGCTGGCCGAGCGGGGCGAGGCGGAGGGCGCCGAGCGCTGGTCCCCGGCCTGTGAACTCCCCTCCGCCGGCTACTGGTTCGCCCCGACGCTGTTCACGAACGTCACCCAGGCGCACACCATCGCCCGCGACGAGATCTTCGGCCCGGTGCTGTCGGTCCTCACCTTCCGTACGCCCGACGAGGCCGTCGCCAAGGCCAACAACACCCAGTACGGCCTCTCGGCCGGCATCTGGACCGAGAAGGGCTCGCGCATCCTGGCCGTCGCGAACAAGCTGCGCGCGGGTGTCGTCTGGTCCAACACGTTCAACAAGTTCGACCCGACCTCGCCCTTCGGCGGCTACAAGGAGTCGGGCTTCGGCCGCGAGGGCGGCCGCCACGGCCTGGAGGCGTACCTCGATGTCTGACCGACTCAGTGTGTTCAAGACCTACAAGCTGTACGTCGGCGGGAAGTTCCCGCGTTCCGAGAGCGGCCGGGTGTACGAGGTGCAGGACTCGAAGGGCAACTGGCTGGCCAACGCTCCGCTGTCCTCCCGCAAGGACGCCCGTGACGCGGTGGTCGCCGCGCGCAAGGCGTTCGGCGGCTGGTCCGGCGCGACCGCCTACAACCGCGGCCAGGTCCTCTACCGCGTCGCGGAGATGCTGGAGGGCCGCAGGGAGCAGTTCGTCCGGGAGGTCGCGGACGCGGAGGGCCTGTCGAAGTCGAAGGCGGCGGCCGTCGTGGACGCGACGATCGACCGCTGGGTCTGGTACGCGGGCTGGACGGACAAGATCGCCCAGGTGATCGGCGGCGCCAACCCGGTCGCGGGCCCGTACTTCAACCTCTCCTCCCCGGAGCCGACCGGCGTGGTCGCCGTGCTGGCCCCGCAGGAGTCGTCCTTCCTCGGCCTGGTGTCGGTCGTGGCCCCGGTGATCGCCACCGGCAACACGGCGGTCGTGATCGCCTCCGAGAAGGCCCCGCTGCCGGCCCTGTCCCTGGGCGAGGTGCTGGCCACCTCCGACGTCCCCGGCGGTGTCGTCAACGTCCTGTCCGGCCGTACGGCGGAGATCGCGGCGCCGCTGGCCGCCCACCAGGACGTCAACGCGATCGACCTCGCGGGCGCGGACGAGGTGCTGGCGAAGGAGCTGGAGATCGCCGCGGCCGACAATCTGAAGCGGGTACTCCGTCCACAGGCTGTGGATTACTTCGAGACGCCGGGGATCGAGCGGATGACGGCGTTCCTGGAGACGAAGACGGTGTGGCATCCGACGGGGTCGCTGGGCGCCGGCGGCTCTTCCTACTGACGGACCCCGGGCGGGGAACTGCGGACACCTGCCGGCCGCGAGGGCGTTGCGGCCGGTCGCGCAGTTCCCCGCGCCCCGTGGGCGGCGCTTTCAGCGGCCCAGGGACCCCAGGACCTGCCCCACCACCGGGACGCTGCCCAGCGAGGGCGCCTGGGCCAGCGGACGCGTCAGCATCTGGGAGCCGACCGGCTTGAAGTCGGCCAGCTGGGTGCCCACGCCGTTGTCGAGCGGGTCCACACCCGTGCCCGCGAGCGGGTTGGGCTTGAGGCCGGCGACCGGACCGGTCACGTAGCCCACCATGCCGGTCAGGGCGCGCACGCCTGCCTGCGGGTCGATGTTGCCCATGTCGACGGGGCGGTAGTTGAGGCCCACGCCGGGGACCGAGTCGGCGGACGCCGTCGCCGCCCCCGCGCCCAGGGCCGCTCCGGCGGTCGCGAGGACGATCAGGGCGCGCTGCGCGGTGGAGTGCAGGGGGGAGGTGTGTCGGGCCATCGCTGGTGCCACCTTCTGGTGCGCAGGGTAAGGATGTCGACACGTAGGGTAGTTGAGGTGAGACTCACGCTCAAAAGCCGACCCGCGGGGTCGGCAGGGCGCCCCCCATGCGTCAAACTGGTGTTCCGTGAGCATTCATCCCCCGTCTCCCGCCCGTGTCGTGCTGCTGTGCGGTCCCTCGGGCTCGGGCAAGTCCCTCGTCGCCGCCCGTTCCGGGCTCCCCGTGCTGCGCCTGGACGACTTCTACAAGGAGGGTGACGATCCGACTCTGCCCCTGGTGGAGGGGAGTTCGGACATCGACTGGGACCACCCGCAGTCGTGGGACGCGGACGTCGCGGTCGAGGCCATCGCCCGGCTGTGCGCCACGGGGTCGACGCCGGTGCCGGTGTACGACATCGGGCTGAGCGCCCGTACCGGCGAGGAGACGCTGCACATCGGGCGTACCCCGCTGTTCATCGCGGAGGGCATCTTCGCCGCGGAGATCGTCGAGCGCTGCCGGGAACGGGGCCTGCTCGCGGACGCGCTGTGCCTGTCCCGGGGTCCGGTCACCACCTTCCGGCGGCGCTTCCTGCGCGATCTGAAGGAGGGCCGCAAGTCGGTGCCGTTCCTGCTGCGCCGCGGCTGGCGGCTGATGCGCGCCGAGCGGTCCATCGTCGCCCGCCAGGTGTCGCTCGGCGCGCACCCCTGCGACCGGGACGAGGCGCTGGGCCGGCTGGCCGCGGCGGCGGGCCGGCAGGTACGGCAGCGGACGGCGGCGTAACGCTCGTACGCACCCCGTACGCACGCGGAACGGGGTCGGCAGGCCCCCCCGGCCCGCCGACCCCGTTCCCGTTGCTCCCCCCGTTCCCCCGTTGTCCCCCGTTGTCCCCCGTGTTTCCCCGAAGGCCCACCCCCCAGTGGCCCCCCGTTTTCCCCCGTCGTCCCCCAGGGCCTCAGGCGACCAGTTCGCCGAAGGCGTCCTCCTCGTCACGGCCGAAGCTGAGGACCTCGTCCTCGCGCAGCCGGCGCAGCGAGCGCCAGATGCTGGACTTCACCGTGCCGACACTGATGCCGAGGATGTCCGCGATCTCCGGGTCCGTGCGGCCCTCGTAGTAGCGCAGGACCAGCATGGTGCGCTGGAGTTCGGGCAGCCGGGACAGCGCCTGCCACAGGACCGCGCGCAGTTCGGTGCCGCGCATCGCGTCCGTCTCGCCGGGCGTCTCCGGCAGTTCCTCGGTCGGGTACTCGTTGAGCTTGCGGCGCCGCCAGGCGCTGATGTGCAGGTTGGTCATGGTGCGGCGGAGGTACCCGCCGACCGCGGCCTTGTCGCTGATCCGGTCCCAGGCCCGGTACGTCGAGAACAGCGCGCTCTGCAGCAGGTCCTCGGCCTCGAAGCGGTCACCGGTCAGGTGGTAGGCGGTGGCGTACAGGGAGGCGCGGCGCTCCTGGACGTAGGCGGTGAACTCCGCTTCGGTCAGCGAACGGCGCTCCCCCGAGTCCTCCCTGTACGCGGCTCCCCCGTGAGCTTCCCCCCGTGTGTCAACCACCGCCATGTACGCGGTGTGCTGACGCCCGGTGCCGCGAGCGCACCCCCGCCCGCTCACGGCACCGGACTTCTCCGGTCCCCGGTGCACGTCGTGCAGACGCGTGACCACTGCGCTGGTGCTGATGCTGTGCAGCGTGTTCATCTCGCGCTCCCCGTCGTGGACTTCCGGTGACTCCGTCTTGCCCTGGGCTGGTTCCGGCCGGCGGCCTTGCCCGTGCCCAAAAGACTGCCGGGGTGACTTCATGGCCGTGTCTGCCGACTGTCACAGACCTGTCACAGGGGTTCCGCCCAGGCAGGTCACCCACCGCGCACAGGCGGTGGCGTTACGGATGGCCTGGTGCCGGCAGGTCGTACGGCGGCCCCTCCATGGGCCAGAATGAGCCCGTGCCTTCCCTGTTGCTGATCGAGGACGACGACGCCATCCGTACGGCCCTGGAGCTCTCCCTGACGCGCCAGGGACACCGGGTGGCCACCGCTGCCAGCGGCGAGGACGGTCTGAAGCTGCTGCGCGAGCAGCGGCCGGACCTCGTCGTGCTGGACGTGATGCTGCCCGGCATCGACGGGTTCGAGGTGTGCCGGCGCATCCGGCGCACGGACCAGCTGCCGATCATCCTGCTGACCGCGCGCAGCGACGACATCGACGTCGTGGTCGGGCTGGAGTCCGGCGCCGACGACTATGTCGTCAAGCCGGTCCAGGGGCGGGTGCTGGACGCCCGGATCCGGGCCGTGCTGCGCCGCGGGGAACGCGAGTCCAGCGACTCGGCGACTTTCGGCAACCTCGTCATCGACCGGTCGGCGATGACCGTCACGAAGAACGGCGAGGACCTCCAGCTGACGCCGACCGAGCTGCGGCTGCTGCTGGAGCTGAGCCGGCGGCCCGGTCAGGCGCTGTCCCGGCAGCAGCTGCTGCGGCTGGTGTGGGAACACGACTACCTCGGTGACTCGCGCCTGGTCGACGCGTGTGTGCAGCGGCTGCGCGCGAAGGTGGAGGACGTGCCGTCGTCACCGACGCTCATCCGTACCGTCCGTGGTGTCGGCTACCGCCTGGACGCCCCTCAGTGACCGATACGCAAGGGGGGCTGCGCGGCTGGGCCGCGGGGCGCAAGGGAAGTCTGTCGCGGCTCAGGTTCACCAGCCTCAGGCTGCGCCTGGTCGTCGTCTTCGGGCTGGTGGCCCTCACGGCCGCCGTGTCGGCGTCCGGCATCGCCTACTGGCTCAACCGGGAGGCCGTGCTCACCCGCGCCCAGGACGCGGTGCTGCGCGACTTCCGGCAGGAGATGCAGAACCGCGCGGGCGCGCTGCCGGAACACCCGACGCAGGACCAGGTGCAGCGCGCGGCCGGCCAGATGGCCGCCAGCAGCCAGCACTTCAGCGTGCTCCTGGTCGCCCAGGACGCCGACGGCAAGACCGTGTACGGCAACTCGGGCGGCATCAACGGCTTCTCGCTGGAGGACGTGCCCCCGTCGCTGCGGGCCGCGGTGACCAGGCGGCAGAGCGTGACCGACTCCAACAAGGAGCCGTACCACCTGTACTGGCAGCGGGTCGTGGACCACGGCACGCCCTACCTGGTGGCCGGTACGCGCGTGATCGGCGGCGGCCCGACCGGCTACATGGCGAAGTCCCTGGAGCCGGAGGCGAAGGACCTCAACTCGCTGGCCTGGTCGCTGGGCATCGCCACCGGACTCGCCCTGATCGGCGCCGCGCTGCTCGCGCAGGCCGCCGCGACGACCGTGCTGAAGCCGGTGCACCGGCTGGGCGTGGCCGCCCGGCGGCTCGGCGAGGGCAGGCTGGACACCCGGCTGCGGGTGTCCGGCACCGACGAACTCGCCGATCTGTCCCGGACGTTCAACAACGCGGCCGAGGCGCTGGAACAGCGGGTCGCGGAGATGGCCGCGCGGGACGAGGCCTCCCGCCGCTTCGTCGCCGACATGAGCCATGAACTGCGCACGCCGCTCACCGCCATCACCGCCGTCACGGAGGTGCTGGAGGAGGAGCTGGAGGCGGAGACCGGCAGCATGGACCCGATGATCGAGCCCGCCGTCCGGCTCGTGGTCAGCGAGACCCGGCGGCTGAACGACCTCGTCGAGAACCTGATGGAGGTCACCCGCTTCGACGCGGGCACCGCCCGGCTGGTCCTGGACGACGTCGACGTCGCCGACCAGATCACCGCGTGCATCGACGCCCGCGCCTGGCTGGACGCGGTCGAGCTGGACGCCGAGCGCGGCCTCCACGCCCGGCTGGACCCACGCCGCCTGGACGTCATCCTCGCCAACCTGATCGGCAACGCCCTCAAGCACGGCGGGTCGCCGGTGCGGGTGTCGGTCCGGGAGGCGGACGACTCGGTCGAGATCCAGGTCCGCGACCACGGGCCCGGCATCCCCGAGGACGTCCTCCCGCACGTCTTCGACCGCTTCTACAAGGCGAGCGCCTCCCGCCCGCGCTCGGAGGGCAGCGGGCTCGGCCTGTCCATCGCCCTGGAGAACGCCCACATCCACGGCGGCGAGATCACCGCGGCCAACTCACCCGACGGCGGAGCGGTGTTCACGCTCCGGCTGCCACGGGACGCCTCCCGGCTGACGGAGGAGGACGGCACGGACACCAAGGGCGGCGAGAGCGGCCAGCACGGATCGGGGAAGGAGGGGTCATGACCGTACGACGCCTGCTGGCGCTGCCCCTCCTGGGCGTGCTGCTCACCGGCTGCGGCATCCGGGCCACGGAGGTGCCGACCGACTTCGGGCCGGCGCCGTCCCGGGTGCCCTGCTCGCTGGCCGGGCCCGACGTGTCCGCGCAGTCCTCGCGCGGGGTGCCGGTGCAGGTGTTCCTGCTGTGCGGGGCGTCCCTGGTGGCCGTCGACCGCACGGTGCGGGTCCCCGAGGGCACCCCGGACGCCCGGCGCCGGGTGATCGTGGCGCAGGGACTGCTGGACCAGCTGGCCACGTCGCCGTCCGCCGCGGAGCGCTCCGCGGGCTACACGACGCACGTGCCGGGCGGCCTGCGGGTGAGCGGGCCCGGCCGGAAGGACCCGGAGGACACGCTCCGGCTGAGCACGGCGCCGTCCCGGCTCACCTCCTACGCCCTGGCCCAGCTGGTGTGCACCCTGTCCGACTCGGCGGCGACGGAGGACGACGGCTCGGTCATCCTGGCCGGCCCCGCCCCGGGCCCCTTGCGCCGCTACGCCTGCACGGACGAGGTCCGCGACCACCCGGGCACGACCCAGCCGCCGTCGAGCGGGGTACCGGACGCGTAGCCGCCGCGCCTCGCTTGGGGGACGTCCCGGTTGCCCTTCGGCGCGGGGTCGCGTCGTGGGCAAGTGAGCCGAGGGACCGGCAAGCGGACCCACCCGGCCCGGCCACCCCGCACGGCAACAAGCCAAAACGTTTCCACGGCGGAACCAATCGGGCCCGCCCCCGCGTCTAGGGGGTCGTGCAGCGTCAAGGCTCCATCGGCGGCAGCGCCGCGATCCGCATCCGTGTGACGGGAGGTGTCCTCCTCGTCGCACATCTCGCCCTCGTCGCCTGGCTGATGCTGCGCCCCCTGGACGTCCCCTGGGTGATGCCCCCGAACCTGCGCCCGCTGGCCGGCATCCGGGCCGACCTGGCGCTGGGCTGGCCGCAGGCGGTCAGACCCCTCGGCGAGGGAATCGCGCTGCTCGCCCCGCTGGGCGTGCTGCTGCCGATGGCGCACGGCAGGCTCACCGCCTCCCCGGTCGCGTCCCTGATCCGCACGGCCGCGGCCGGCGCCCTCGTCTCCCTCGGCATCGCCCTGTTGCAGACCGGCGTGCCGGGCAGGGTCGTGGACGTCGACTCGCTGCTGCTGAACACGGCGGGCGTCGTGCTGGCCCACCTGGCCGTCGTACCGGCGGCCCGCGCCCGGCTGCGACGACGCGACGCGCGGGAACCCGGTGCGCCCGAGCCGGCGGCCTCCGTCCAGGAGGAGCAGTCTCAGGGCCGCACCCCGACGATTCCCAGGGTCGGGATCGCCCCTTAGAGTGATGCTTCGTCCCCTTCGTCTCCGTACCGTTGAAGGCAGTTGAGGGGCCCCGCACCGGGGCCCGCCACCGGCTCGTGAGCGAGCCGACGACCACGGAGGAGCCGACATGACCGCCCTTGCCCGCCCCACCCACGGCCGCGTGATCGGCGGAGTCTGCGCCGGACTGGCCCGGCGCTTCGGCACCTCGGCCACCACGATGCGGGTGATCTTCCTGGTGTCCTGCCTGCTGCCGGGCCCGCAGTTCCTGCTCTACATAGCGCTGTGGCTGCTGCTGCCGTCGGAGGACAAGGCCCGCACCGCCTGGTGAGCCCGGACGCCGGCGCGCGCACGGGCCCGGACATGCCACAGGGGCGCGTCCGGACATACCGGAGCGCCCCGCGCGCGTCGGACGGAAGCCGGACTCAGCCGACCGGGATGCCGTTGATCGGCACCCCGTGCGTCGGCAGGCCCTGCAGCGGCAGCCCGCCGAGCAGGCCGGCGACCGGCTTGGTCGGCCCCTCGGCGAGGACGCTCTCGGCGACCGGCTGCGCGGTGGCCGCGCCCTTGCCGACGGCCGGCAGAGCCGCGGCGACACCCCGCTTGGCCACGGGCTTCAGCGTCTTCACGGCACCGCTGTCCGGCAGCGCCTCGATGACCTGCTCGGGCGGCAGCGTCTTGGTGACGGTGTTCAGCGTCTGGCCGGCGTCCGGGCCGACCGGGGCGGCGTCGGCCGCGCCCGCACCGGCGGCGGCGAAAGCGGCGCCGAGGGCGGCGACACCGAGGGTCCTGGCAGCAGACTGCTTCATGGTGAATGCGTCCTTGCATGCGGAGACGGGAGATCACGAACGATCTGAGCGGTCCACGACCGTAAACATCCCCGGCCGCACCCCGCAAACACCGAAATGCGGACGCCTTGTGAAAGTGCGCCCGCACTCCGATCCGGCGAGGACCGGGCCGCTACCCGTCAGAACCGGCAGAACCGCTGGTAGACGCGGTCTGCCGGAACAGCCATTCGGATTTCAGTTCCGCATATCCGGGCTTGATGACGTCATTGATCATCGCGAGTCGTTCATCGAAAGGAATGAACGCTGATTTCATCGCATTGACGGAGAACCACTGAAGATCGTCGAGCGTGTAGCCGAACGCCTCGACGAGGTGCTCGAATTCCCGGCTCATCGTGGTGTGCGACATCAGCCGGTTGTCGGTGTTCACGGTGGCCCGGAAGTGCAGCCGGCGCAGCAGCCCGATGGGGTGCTCGGCGTAGGAGGGCGCGGCGCCGGTCTGGAGGTTGGAGCTGGGGCACAGCTCCAGCGGGATCCGCTTGTCCCGCACGTAGGAGGCGAGCCGGCCCAGCTTCACCGAGCCGTCCTCGCGGACCTCGATGTCGTCGATGATCCGCACCCCGTGTCCGAGCCGGTCGGCACCGCACCACTGGAGCGCCTGCCAGATGGACGGCAGCCCGAAGGCCTCGCCGGCGTGGATGGTGAAGTGGTTGTTCTCGCGCTTGAGGTACTCGAAGGCGTCCAGGTGCCGGGTGGGCGGATAGCCGGCCTCGGCACCGGCGATGTCGAAGCCGACCACGCCCGAGTCCCGGTAGCGGTTGGCGAGTTCGGCGATCTCCAGGGAGCGCGCGGCGTGCCGCATGGCGGTCAGCAGGGCGCCGACCCGGATCCGGCGGCCGTTCTCGCGGGCGAGCCGCTCCCCCTGCCGGAACCCCTCGTTGACGGCTTCGACGACCTCCTCCAGGGCCAGCCCCCCGTCGAGGTGCTGCTCGGGCGCGTAGCGGACCTCGGCGTAGACGACCCCGTCCTCGGCGAGGTCCTCGGCGCACTCCCGGGCGACCCGGATCAGGGCCTGCCTGGTCTGCAGGACGCCGACGGTGTGCCGGAAGGTCTCCAGATACCGTTCCAGCGAGCCGGAGTCGGCGGCCTCCTGGAACCAGAGGCCCAGCTTGTCCGGATCGGTCTCGGGAAGGCCGGCGTACCCGGTCTCCCGTGCGAGGTCCACGACGGTGCCCGGCCGGAGCCCGCCGTCGAGATGATCGTGCAGCAGTACCTTGGGCGCCCGGCGGATCTGGTCCGCGGTGGGGGCGTGCCCGGTCGGTGCGGTCTGGCTCGTCATTTCCGCACTCTAACTCCTACGCGCGTAGAGGGCCCGCTGCGCGCGTCAGCGGTTTTCCGGCTCTCCTCCGTCGATACGCAACGGTGACCGCGCGTACGGGTTTCGTACACCGCGCCTTCTGACACTGTTCTGTCATGGGACAGCAAGCGACGCCGGTCCGAACGGCCGGGCTGGGGAAGGCGGTCGGCGCGGAGCCGACGTCGGTGAGCGGAGCGGTGCTGCTGCTCCCCGGCGGGCAGGAGGCCTCCGTCCGCCGGCCGTCCCCTGTCCGGGCGCTGACCCTCGTGCGCTCCCTGGGCCGCGCGCTCGCCCGCGCGGGCCGGGCCGAGGGGCTGGCCGTCCATCCCGTGCGGTACCGCTACCGCGGCTGGAACGGCAGCGAGGCCCACCCGGCGGCGGATGCCGAGTGGGCCGCCGACGAGGTCGTACGACGGTACGGGGACGTTCCCGTGTGCCTGGTGGGCGTGGACATGGGCGGGCGTGCGGCGCTCCGGGCCGGCGGGCACGAGGCGGTCAACTCCGTGGTGGCGCTGGCGCCGTGGCTGCCGGAGGAGGACGTCGCCGCGCCGGCCGAGCCGGTGAAGCAGCTGGCCGGGCGGCGGGTGCTGATCGCCCACGGCACGAACGACGAACGGACCGATCCCGAGCTGTCGTTCCGGTACGCGGCGCGGGCGAAGAAGGCGAACCGGGAGGTGTGCCGGTTCGAAGTGCACTCCGACGGGCACGGGTTGCACGGGTACCGGCACGAAGTGCTGTCCCTGACGGTGGACTTCGTGATGGGCGCGCTGTTCGGGCACTCGGTGTCCCGCCCGGTGGAGGACGCGTTGGCCGCGCCGCCGCCGATCGGCCTGAGGATGCCGCTGGCCGCGGGGTTCGGCACGTCGTGGAAGCGGTAGGACCGGGTGCTTCCGGCCGGGTTCCGGTGCGTCGCCACCCCTTCTAGGCGGGCAGCAGGTTGCCCCTCCGGGAGAGCAGGAACTTCTTGAACGCGGCCACCGGCGGGGTGTCCGGGCGGTCGGCCGGCCAGGCCACACCGATCTCCCTCACCGCCCTCGGGGCCGTCACCGTCAGCTCCACCACCCCCGGGCGCGGGACCGTCGGCGGCGGCAGCAGGGCGACCCCCAGGCCCGCCGCCACCAGGCCCCGCAGCGTCTCCGCCTCCTCCCCCTCGAAGGCGATGCGGGGCTTGAAGCCGGCCTCCCGGCAGAGGTCGTCCGTGATGCGGCGGAGGCCGTAGCCCGGCTCCAGGGTGACGAAGGTCTCCTCGGCCGCTTCCGCCAGGCGGACGCGGCGGCGGGCCGCCAGGCGGTGGTCCGCGGGGACGACCAGGCGCAGCTTCTGCTCGTCCAGGCGGCGGGCGACCAGGTCGGGGGCGTCGGGGACCGGTGAGGTGAGGCAGAGGTCGAGTTCACCGGCGCGCAGTCCTTCCAGCATGGCCTCGCCGTAGTTCTGGACGAGGCTGAAGCGCACGCGCGGGTGGTCGGCGCGGAAGGCGTGCAGCAGGCCGGGTACGGTTTCCGCGCCCATGGTGTGCAGGAAGCCGAAGGCGACCTTGCCGGTGGCCGGGTCGGCGTCCGCGCGGACCTCCTCGGCGGCGCGCGCGACCTCGGCGAGGGCCCGCTCGACGGACGCCAGGAAGGTGCGGCCGGCGGTGGTCAGGGAGACCGAGCGGCCGTGGCGGGCGAACAGGTCGACGCCCAGGTCCTGCTCCAGGCGGACCATCGCGCGGGACAGGGTGGACTGGGGGACGTCCAGCTCCCGCGCGGCCCGGGTGACGTGCTCGGTGCGGGCCACGCCGGCGAAGTAGGCGAGGCGGGGCGCGAGCAACAGCGCCATGTCTTCTATGTCACTGGACGGTGACAGTCGAGTCTGTGAGCTCTGCTGATGCGCCATGGGAACGATTATGGCGATTCCATGCATTGGACGCATGAGCGGGGCGTCTCTACGGTCGAGGTATGTCTCCCGCCAGTACCGGGGCGTCCACCGGCGTGGGCGCCGTTCCGTCCGTCCGTACCACCGACTCCGACTCCGACTCCCGGCTGACCCCGGGCGGCCCCGGCTACCGCCGGATGAGCCTCGCCCTGTTCCTGGCCGGAGTCGCGACCTTCGCCCTCCTGTACTCCACCCAGGCCCTGCTGCCGCTGATCTCCGGGGAGTTCGGGGTCGCGGCGAGCGAGGCGAGCTGGACCGTGGCCGCCGCGACCGGCGGGCTGGCGCTGTTCGTCCTGCCGATGAGCGCGCTGTCGGAGCGGTTCGGGCGCCGCACGGTGATGACCGCGTCGCTGGCCGTCGCCGTCACCGTCGGCATGCTCGTGCCCTTCGCGCCGTCGCTGGGCGCGCTGGTGGTCCTGCGGGCGCTCCAGGGCGCGGCGCTGGCCGGGCTGCCCGCCTCGGCGCAGGCGTACCTGGCGGAGGAGGTGCGGCCGAAGGCGCTGGTCACGGCGATCGGACTGTTCGTGGCCGGCAACAGCGTGGGCGGCATGAGCGGCCGGGTGATCACCGGCTGGGTCGCGCAGGAGTGGGGCTGGCGGGTGTCGGTCGGGGTGATCGGCGCGCTCGCGGTCGCCTGCGCGGTGGCGTTCCGGCTGCTGCTGCCGGCGCCGAGGCACTTCACGGCGGGTTCGCTGCGCCCGCGGCTCCTGCTCGGCACCGTCCGCGGCCACCTCTCCGACCCGCTGCTGCGGCGCCTGTACGCGATCGGCGCGCTGTTCATGACGGTGTTCGGCGGTGTCTACACGGTGATCGGCTACCGGCTGACGGCGGCGCCGTTCGGGCTGCCGCAGGGCATCGTGGGCTCGATCTTCCTGGTCTACCTGGTGGGTACGGTCTCCGCGTCGGCCGCGGGCCGGCTGGTGGGCCGTTTCGGCCGCCGGGGGGCGCTGTATCTGGCGGGCGGTACGACGGCGGCGGGCCTGCTGCTGTCCCTGACCGCCTCCCTGGTGCTGGTCCTTGCGGGCCTGGTGCTGATCACGGCGGGCTTCTTCGCCGGGCACGCGGTGGCCTCCTCGGCGGTGAGCAAGACGGCCACCCGCGGCCGGGCCCAGGCGTCGGCGCTGTACCAGTCCGCGTACTACATCGGCTCCAGCGCCGGAAGCACCGTCGGCGCGCTGGCGTTCCACGCGAACGGCTGGGCGGGCACGGTCGGGGTCGGCCTCCTCGCGGTCCTCGGCGTCGTCACGATCACCGTCCTGGGCTCGCGGGCGGCCCGGGCGGCGGCCGGCCCGGAGCCGGTGGGCGCGCACTGAGACCGGCCGGGAGCCGGTGGGCGCGCACTGAGGCCGCGCACGCCGCTCAGCTTCCTTGAGTGACCGTTCTGAGCTGGTCTTTTTCCCACTCCGGGGGCCATTGTCAGTGGGCTGCGGTAGCTTCCCAAGTGCTGGGGCGCGAAGGCGCGCTACAGGGACGGCCACAGGGGTGGGTGGACGATGGGCAACAGCACGGCGACGCCGGATCTGGACGTCGCACTGGAGAAGCACCGGACCGAGCTGACCGGGTACTGCTACCGGATGCTCGGTTCCTCCTTCGAGGCCGAGGACGCGGTGCAGGACACCCTGGTGCGGGCCTGGCGCAGCTACGACAAGTTCGAGGGCCGTTCCAGCCTGCGCTCGTGGCTGTACCGGATCGCGACGAACGTGTGCCTGGACATGCTGGCGGCGGGCAGCAAGCGGGCCCGTCCGGTGGACCTGTCGGAGGCGACCCCGCTCGCGCAGGCGGCGCTCACCCCGCGCCCGGACAACACCTGGCTGGAGCCGGTGCCCGACGCGCGCGTGCTGCCGACCGTCCAGGACCCCGCGGAGGCGGCGGTCGCCAAGGAGTCGATCCGGCTCGCCTTCATGGCGGCCCTCCAGCAGCTGCCGCCCAAGCAGCGGGCGGTGCTGATCCTGCGGGAGGTGCTGGCCTGGAAGGCGAGCGAGGTGGCCGAGCTGCTGGACACCACGGTCGCCTCGGTGAACAGCGCCCTGCAGCGGGCCCGGGCCACGCTCGCCGAGCGCGGGGACGCGGGTGCCGAGGGAGCGGTGTCCGATCCGCTGGACGAGGAGCAGCAGAAGCTGCTGGAGCGCTACGTCACGGCGTTCGAGGGCTATGACATGACGGCGCTGACGGCGCTGCTGCACGAGGACGCCATCATGACGATGCCGCCGTTCGACCTGTGGCTGCGCGGCACCGCGGACATCACGGGCTTCATGACCACCATGGGTGCCTCCTGCGCCGGTTCCCGGCTGCTGCCGGTCCAGGCCAACGGCCTGCCGGGCTTCGCGCACTACAAGCCGGACCCGGAGAACGGCGGGTTCAGCCCGTGGGCGGTGCAGGTGCTGGAGATCTCAGACGGCCGGATCACCGGATTCCACTGCTTCCTCGACACCCAGCGCTGGTTCCCCCTCTTCGGTCTGCCCCTCCACCTGGAAGCGGAGTCCGACGAGGCCGAGAAGGGCGTGTAGCGCGGGGTCGGGGTCCCGCAGCCGTATCCGCCCGCCGGCCCGGCGGGCGGTCAGCTCCAGCCGGGCCAGCAGGTCGACGACCGCCAGTCCCGGCGGCCCGAGCCCGCCCACGTCGCACACGACCACCCGGGTCCCGCCGGCTTCCAGCAGTGCCCGCACATCGGCGCACAGCCCCGGCACGTCATCCCGACGAACGGGCCCGGGCAGCACCAGCACGGCGGGGGTCTCGGCATCCACGTGCGGTAGACCGGCGGAGCGGGCGGAACTCATCGGGGGGTGGTACCGGGCCGGGTGCCGGTCCGGCCCGGCGGGCCATTCCATCTCCTCCCAGTACCGGACGAGGTCGTCCCAGTACTGGTCGGGATCCTGGCTGACGGTGAGTGCCCTCGCGGCGGTCTCCTATCGGTGCGTCGTCACCGATCCCAGCATGCGGAACGGGACCGGTGGAGGCCCACCGGTCCCGTTCACCCGAAAGGGAAATCCCCAGGTCAGGCGATACGTTCCCGTACCACCGGCGTGGCCTGGAAGGCCGTGCCCGGGGCCGCGATGTCGTAGGAACCCGCCACCGCCTGGAGCGCGTAGTCGAAGCGCTCGGGGGTGTCGGTGTGCAGGGTCAGCAGGGGCTGGCCCTCGGTGACCGTGTCGCCCGGCTTGGCGTGCAGCTCGATGCCCGCGCCCGCCTGCACCGGGTCCTCCTTGCGGGCCCGGCCGGCGCCGAGGCGCCAGGCACCGACCCCGATGTCGTACGCGTCGAGGCGGGTCAGGACGCCGGAGGCCGGGGCCTTGACGACGTGCTGCTCCTTCGCGATGGGCAGCGGCGCGTCCGGGTCGCCGCCCTGCGCCGCGATCATCCGGCGCCAGACGTCCATCGCCGAGCCGTCGGCGAGCGCCTTCGCGGGGTCGGCGTCCTTGATCCCGGCCGCGTCGAGCATCTCGCGGGCCAGGGCGATGGTCAGTTCCACGACGTCGGCGGGGCCGCCACCGGCCAGGACCTCGACCGACTCGCGGACCTCCAGCGCGTTGCCCGCGGTCAGGCCGAGCGGGGTGGACATGTCCGTCAGCAGCGCGACCGTCTTCACGCCGTGGTCGGTGCCGAGGCCGACCATCGTGGAGGCCAGCTCGCGGGCGTCCTCGATGGTCTTCATGAAGGCGCCGGTGCCCACCTTCACGTCCAGGACCAGCGAGCCGGTGCCCTCGGCGATCTTCTTGGACATGATCGAGGAGGCGATCAGCGGGATGGCCTCGACCGTGCCGGTGACGTCGCGCAGCGCGTAGAGCTTCTTGTCGGCGGGGGCCAGACCGTCGCCCGCGGCGCAGATCACCGCACCCGTGGTGTCCAGGACGTTCAGCATCTCCTCGTTGGAGAGCAGCGCGCGCCAGCCGGGGATCGACTCCAGCTTGTCCAGGGTGCCGCCGGTGTGGCCGAGGCCCCGGCCGGAGAGCTGCGGGACGGCCGCGCCGCAGGCGGCGACGAGCGGGGCCAGCGGAAGGGTGATCTTGTCGCCGACGCCGCCGGTGGAGTGCTTGTCGGCCGTCGGGCGGGACAGCGAGGAGAAGTCCATGCGCTCGCCGGAGGCGATCATGGCCGCGGTCCAGCGGGCGATCTCGCGGCGGTTCATGCCGTTCAGCAGGATCGCCATGGCGAGCGCGGACATCTGCTCGTCGGCGACCTCGCCCCGGGTGTACGCGTCGATGACCCAGTCGATCTGCTCGTCGGTCAGCTCACCGCGGTCCCGCTTGGTGCGGATGACGGAGATGGCGTCCATGGCCATGGCGGGTGTGGTTCCTTCCGGGAGGTGCGAAGTGCGCGGCCCCCCTGCGAGCGGGGCAGGGGGGCCGTACGGCCTTACTGGGTGAGATGGTCCGGGCCGAAGGCCTGGGGCAGCATCTCGGAGAGCGGGAGGACGCCCGCCGGGGTGTCCAGCAGCAGGTCGGGGCCGCCGAACTCGTAGAGCAGCTGGCGGCAGCGGCCGCACGGGACCAGCAGGGCACCGGTGCGGTCGACGCAGGTGAAGTGCGTCAGCCGGCCGCCCCCCGTGCGCTGGAGCTGGGAGACCAGCCCGCACTCGGCGCACAGGCCGAGGCCGTAGGAGGCGTTCTCCACGTTGCAGCCGGTGACCGTGCGGCCGTCGTCCACCAGGGCCGCCACGCCGACGGGATAGCCGGAGTACGGGGCGTAGGCGTGGGTCATGGCGTCCCGCGCCTCGGCGCGCAGGGCCTCCCAGTCGAAGTCGGCGGCGTGCCCGGTCACTTGCCCTGGCCCTTCCGGTAGCGCATGCCGTCCGCCTTCGGCATCCGCAGGCGCTGCGCGGACAGCGACAGCACCAGCAGGGTGACGACGTACGGGGTGGCGCCGACGAAGTCGCTCGGGACCTCGTCGGTGAGCAGGTACCAGACGAGGACCAGCGCGGCCATGACGGCACTGACCACGCCCTGCACCAGGGCCTTCTTGTAGAGCTTCCAGCCGGCCAGCAGCGCGAGCAGGACGACCAGCAGCAGCAGAAGGGCGTGGACGGTCACGCCGCCGTTGCGCAGCTGGAGCGCGTCGGAGTAGCCGAACAGGCCCGCGCCCATGGCGAGGCCGCCCGGGCGCCAGTTGCCGAAGATCATGGCGGCGAGACCGATGTAGCCGCGGCCGCCGGTCTGGCCCTCCAGGTAGGTGTGCGAGGTGACCAGCGCGAGGAAGGCGCCGCCGAGGCCGGCGAGGCCGCCGGAGATGGCCACGGCCGCGTACTTGTACTGGTAGACGTTGACGCCGAGCGACTCGGCGGCGACCGGGTTCTCACCGCAGGAGCGCAGCCGCAGCCCGAACGGGGTGCGCCACAGCAGCCACCAGCTGCCGACGAACAGCAGCACGGCGATGATCGTCACCACGGACAGGTTGGTGATCAGGCCGCCGATGATGCCGGCGAGGTCGGAGACCAGGAACCAGTGGTGCTTCTCGATCGAGGCGAGGCCGTCCGAGAGGCCGGGCACGGTGACGTCGGGCAGCGTGTCCGCGGGCGGGGACTGCTTGGGGTTGCCGCCCGCCTCCGCGGCCTTGCCGTCGGCGAAGAACAGCTTGGCCAGGTACTGGGTGGCGCCGAGCGCGAGCAGGTTGACGGCGACACCGGAGACGATGTGGTCGACGCCGAAGGTGACGGTGGCGACGGCGTGCACCAGGCCGCCGAGGACGCCGAAGGCGATGCCGCACAGCAGGCCGAGCCAGGGGCTGGACTGCCAGCCGACCCAGCCGGCGCCGAAGGTGCCGAGGATCATCATGCCTTCGAGGCCGATGTTGACCACGCCGGCCCGCTCCGACCACAGGCCGGCGAGGCCGGCGAGGCCGATCGGTACGGCGAGGCCGAGGGCGGCGGCGACCTGGCCGGCGGAGTCGAGCTGGTTGGCGCCGGTGATCACGCGGACGGCGGCGACGAGCAGCAGCGCGCCCGCGACGATCATGAGGATGAGGCCGAGGGAGCGGCCGGAGCGCTGCGGCGCGCCCGCCGCCTTGGGAGCCGCCGGCGGCGGCGCGTCGGTCATCGTGGCAGTCATCACGCCACCTCCTGCTTCTTCGTCGGGGCGGCGGCCTGGGCGGCGAGTTCGGCGCCGACGCGCTGCTGCTGGCGCTTGAGCCCGTAGCGGCGTACGACCTCGTAGGCGATGACGACGCACAGCACGATGACGCCCTGGATGACGCCGAGGATTTCCTTGTCGTAGCCCTGGAATTCCAGGTGGTTGGTGGTGCGCTCCAGGAAGCCCCAGAGCAGTGCGCCGAGCGCGATGCCGACCGGGTGGTTGCGGCCGAGCAGGGCGATGGCGATGCCGGTGAAGCCGATGCCGGCCGGGAAGTCGTTGCTGAACTGGTGGCTGTCGTTCAGCAGGGTCGGCATGCCGATCAGACCCGCCACCGCACCCGAGATGATCATGCTGGTGGCGACCATCTTCTTCACCCCGACACCGCTCGCGGCGGCGGCGGTCTCGGACTGGCCGACGGTGCGCAGGTCGAAGCCGAACCGGGTGCGGCCGAGCACGAACCAGTACGCGACGCCAACGAGCACGGCGATGACGATGAAGCCCCACAGCTCGCCGGCCGGGCCGGTGTCGAAGCTGAAGAAGTACGAGGACGACGGCAGCGGCTTGGTGGAGACGAGGGTGCCGGCCTGGTCCAGCTGGCCGAGCTTGCCGGGCTGGAGCAGGTAGGCGATGACCGCGGTGGCGATGGAGTTCAGCATGATGGTCGCGATGACCTCGCTGACGCCCCGGGTCACCTTCAGGACGCCGGCGATGGCCGCCCACAGGGCGCCGGTCGCCATGGCGCAGAGGATGATCAGCGGGATGGCGATCCAGCCGGGCACGGTGAGCGCCCCGCCGAGGACGGCGGCGATGAACGCGGCGAGCCGGTACTGGCCGTCGACACCGATGTTGAACAGGTTCATGCGGAAGCCGATGGCCACCGCGACACCCGCGAGGTAGTAGGTCGTCGCCTTGTTCAGGATGTAGACCTGGCTGTCGCTGGCGAAGCCGTAGGTCACCATGTCGCTGAAGGCGTCGCCGGGGTTCTTGCCGGTCGCGAGGATCACCAGGGTGGTGACGACGAGCGCGGCGACGACCGCCAGCAGCGGCGCGGCGACGCCGAGGAGCAGCCGCTCCTTGTCGATCCGTGAGGTCAGCTTGTTCATCGCGCGTCGTCCTCTGTGTGCTCCAGGTGGCCGGTGGCCGCACCCGTCATGGCGGAGCCCAGTTCTTCGGGGGTGATCGTGGCGGGGTCGGCGTCGGCGACCAGACGGCCGCGGTACATCACCCGCAGGGTGTCGGACAGCCCGATCAGCTCGTCCAGGTCGGCGGAGATCAGCAGCACGGCCAGGCCCTCGCGGCGGGCCTCGCGGATGTAGTCCCAGATGGCCGCCTGCGCGCCGACGTCCACACCGCGGGTGGGGTGGGCGGCGATGAGCAGCTTGGGGTTGTGGCTCATCTCCCGGCCGACGATCAGCTTTTGCTGGTTGCCGCCGGACAGGGAGGCGGCGGTGACGTCGATGCCGGGGGTGCGGACGTCGTAGGCCTCGACGATGCGCTGGGTGTCGGCGCGGGCGGCCTTGAGGTCGAGCAGTCCGCCGCGCGAGTTGGGCTTCTCGGTGACGTGGCCGAGGATGCGGTTCTCCCACAGCGGCGCTTCCAGCAGCAGGCCGTGGCGGTGGCGGTCCTCGGGGATGTAGCCGATGCCGGACTCGCGGCGGTCGCGGGTGGGTGCGTGGGAGATGTCGGTGCCGTCGAGGGTGACGACGCCGGCGTCGGGGCGGCGCATGCCCATGATCGCCTCGACCAGTTCGGACTGGCCGTTGCCCTCCACGCCGGCGATGCCGAGGACCTCGCCCTTGTGGATGGTGAAGGAGATCTCGTCCAGGATGATCCGCTCGATGCCGTCGAGGTCGGTCTGCGCGAGGTGCAGCCCGTCCACCGTGAGCATCGGGACGTCCGTGACCGTGGACTCCTGGGTCTCCGGGGTGGGCAGCTCGCTGCCGACCATCAGCTCGGCGAGCTGCTTGGGGGTGGTGCCGCGCGGGTCGACGGTGCCGACGGTGGTGCCGCGCCGGATGACGGTGATCTCGTCGGCGACGGAGAGCACCTCGCCCAGCTTGTGCGAGATGAAGATGACGGTGAGGCCCTCGGCCTTGAGCTCGCGCAGGTTGTCGAAGAGGGCGTCGACCTCCTGCGGCACGAGGACGGCGGTGGGCTCGTCCAGGATGAGGGTCTTGGCGCCGCGGTAGAGGACCTTGAGGATCTCCACGCGCTGGCGGTCGGCGACGCCGAGTTCCTCGACCAGGGCGTCGGGGCGGACGCCGAGGCCGTAGGCGTCGGAGATCTCCTTGATCCGGGCGCGTGCCCTGCCCCCGATGCCGTGCAGTTTCTCCGCGCCGAGGACGACGTTCTCCAGCACGGTGAGGTTGTCGGCGAGCATGAAGTGCTGGTGCACCATGCCGATGCCGCGGGCGATGGCGTCGCCGGGGTCGTGGAAGACGACCTGTTCGCCGTTCACGGTGATGGTGCCCTCGTCCGGCTGCTGCATGCCGTAGAGGATCTTCATCAGGGTGGACTTGCCGGCGCCGTTCTCACCGCACAGGGCGTGGACGGTGCCCGTGCGGACCGTGATGTCGATGTCGCGGTTGGCGACGACGCCGGGGAAACGCTTGGTGATGCCGCGCAGTTCGACGGCAGCGGGAGGGCTGGACGCGTTGATGGCGCACTCTCCTCGGGGAAAGGGGCTGCGTAGGGGAGGTGGCAGGCGTCGGCGACGCTAGCGCGGCAACTCCGCGCTACACGCGTAGAGTTGACACATTGTTATGGCTCGGCGGGGGCTCCGAAGGGCGCCCCCGCCGAGCCGGGGTCCGGCGGGACCCATCAGGTCACGGGGTGGTCTTGACCTTGATCGAGCCGTCGACGATCTTCTTCTGCGCCGCGTCCAGCTTCGCCTTTATGTCGTCGATGAAGCCACCGCTGGTGGCCAGCGAGACGCCGTCCTTGGCGAGCGAGTAGGTGTTGGTGCCGGTCAGCGGCTTGCCGTCGTGGACCGACTTGACCAGGTCGTAGACACCGACGTCGACGTTCTTGACGACCGAGGTCAGGATCGAGTTCTTGTACTTGGCCAGACCCGGGATGGTGTACTGGTCCGAGTCCACGCCGATGGCCCAGGCGCCCTTCTTGCCGGCCACGGCCTCGATGGCGCCGTTGCCGGAGGAGCCGGCCGCCGAGTAGATGACGTCCGCGCCGTTGTCGAGCATGCCCTGCGCGGCCTCCTTGCCCTTGTCGGGGCTGGCGAAGCCGGAGGTGTCCGAGCCGTGGGACAGGTACTGCGTGTCGACCTTGATCTTCGGGTTGGTGTCCTTGACGCCCTGGACGTAACCCGCCTCGAACTTCTTGATCAGCGGGACGTCGACACCGCCGATGAAGCCGACGTGCTTCGTCTTGGTCTTCAGCGCGGCCGCGACACCGGCCAGGTAGGAGCCCTGCTCCTCGGTGAAGGTGATGCTGTCGACGTTGTTGCCCTGCACCACCGAGTCGACGATGCCGAAGGTGGTCTTCGGGTACTTCTTGGCGACCTTGTCCATCGAGGCGGCGTAGGCGTAGCCGACACCGATGACGGGGTTGTACCCCGCGTCGGCCAGGTCCGACAGGCGCTGCTCGCGGTCGGCCTCGGTGTCCGAGGTCTTCGCGGTCAGCTCCTTGACGTCGCCGCCGAACTCCTTCTTGGCCTTGTCGACACCGCGCGCGGCGGAGTCGTTGAACGAGCGGTCGCCACGGCCGCCGACGTCGAAGGCCAGACCGACCTTGACGCCCTTGCCGCCACCCGAGGCGGACGAGCCCGTCTCGTTGTCGGAGGAGGTGCTGCCACAGGCAGTGGCAGTCATGGCGAGTGCTGCGGACGCGATACACGCAGCGGAAAGCTTGGCTACCCGGCGCACGGGAAGGCTCCTTCACCTGACCTGAGCGCCTTGGCGGCGCTTGATGTGAGCACCGTGTCGGTGCTCCAGCCGAGACGCCCCGGCGGCGTCGGCTTCGCGGCATCGTAACGCGCGTAGATGTCGCAAAAAACCCTCTCGCGAAGCCGTTATCGATTCGAGGCAAACACTGCCTGAACTCGGTGTCTTGGTCCTCTCACAGCACTGTTGCGGACAGTGCACGATTGGCTTGCATCCGTGTTGCGCCTGGCCGGGCAGCGGCCCCCCGACCGCCCGCGGACGGGCTCCCGGGAGGCCGACCGCTCAGCGCTGCGACCCGTTGACGTCCAGGAACGCGGCGGCCGTGAACAGCTCCACACCCACCGTGATCGCGTGCTCGTCGGCGTCGAAATCGCCCTGGTGGAGATCGCGCACCGTGCGCTCGCCGGGCCGGCGCACCCCGAGCCGGGCCAGCGCGCCGGGCACGTGCTCCAGGTACCAGGAGAAGTCCTCGCCGCCGAGGCTCTGCTCGGTGCTCTCGACGGACTTCATGCCGCGCCGCGCGACCATGGCCCGGCGCAGCAGCTCGGTGGACTCCCGGTCGTTGACGACGGGCGGCACCCCGCGCATGTAGGTGATCTCCGACTTGGCCCGGTGCAGGGTGGCGACCTCGTCGATGGCCGCGTGCACGATGTCGGGGGCCTGCCGCCAGGCCTCCAGGTCCAGGCAGCGCACGGTCCCGGACAGCTCCGCGTGCTGCGGGATCACGTTCGGGGCGTGGCCGGACTCGATCCGGCCCCAGGTGAGGGCGAGACCGACGCGGGTGTCGACCCGGCGGGCGATCAGCGCGGGGACGTCGACGGCGACCCGGGCGGCGGCGGTCACCAGGTCGGTGGTCAGGTGCGGGCGGGCGGTGTGCCCGCCGGGGCCGTCGAGCGCGATCTCCAGGCGGTCGCAGGCGCTGGTGATCGGCCCGTGCCGCAGCCCGATCTTCCCGGCCTCCACCTTGGGGTCGCAGTGCACGGCGAGGATGCGGCTGACGCCGGTCAGCGCGCCGTCCTCGATGGCGTCCAGGGCGCCGCCGGGCAGCACTTCCTCGGCGGGCTGGAAGAGCAGCCGCACCGGGCGGGGCAGCAGGCCCTTGGCGTGCAGGTCGGCGAGGACCAGTCCGGTGCCGAGGACGACGGTGGTGTGCACGTCGTGACCGCACGCGTGCGCCCGGTCCGGGACGGTCGACCGGTACGGGCAGTCGCTCTTGGTGTCCGGGATGGGCAGGGCGTCGATGTCGGCGCGCAGGGCCAGCAGGGGTACGGACGGCTGCTCACCCTCCGCGAGACCGATGTCACAGACGAGTCCCGTGCCCGTGCTCAGCACGCGGGGCTTCAGCCCGGCCTGCTCCAGCCGCTCCTTGATCGCGGCGGTCGTACGGAACTCCTGGTTGCCCAGCTCGGGGTGCATGTGCAAGTCGCGACGGAAGGCGACGAGCTCGGCGTGCAGGGACTCGCTCAGCACGCCGGGGAGCACATCCCCCGGGAGGCCGGCCTCGGACTCTAGGGACATCAATTGCTTCACCCTCTGAAGGGTAGGACGCCCGGCTGGTCAACTACCCCTCGATCAACAAAAGTTCAGCCCGTTAGGGGAATAAAATCTGACCGGCGGACGCATGGCGGTGAACTCTGGTGGGTAAAACCTCTGTTTCCTCTTCCACGGATACCACGCCTCCCCGGGGTCACGCGCGCGATGTCCACGAACCGGACCCCGCCGCGGCTCCCTGCCGGTAGGGTCCGCCGACGTGAGCGATGCGACCACGGACTTCCTCCGGACGACCCGTACCTCCTACGACACGATCGCCAAGGAGTACGGCGCCCGCTTCCCTCCCGGCGAGATCCACCCGCTGGACCGCACCCTGATCAGGACCTTCGCCGAGCTGGTCACGGCGAACGGCACGGCCCCCGTCGCCGACCTGGGCAGCGGGCCCGGGCACGTCACCGCGCTGCTGCACGAGCAGGGGGTGCCGGTGTTCGGGGTGGACCTCTCCCCCGCGATGGTGACGCTGGCCCGTGCGGCGTACCCCACCCTGCGCTTCCACGTCGGTTCGATGACCGCACTGGATCTTCCCGACGCCTCCCTGGGCGGCGTGCTCGCCCTGTACTCGACCATCCACCTGCCCGACGAGGAGCTGCCGACGGCCTGCGCGGAGTTCCGCCGCACCCTGGTCCCCGGCGGCCACGCCCTGCTCGGCTTCCAGTCCGGCACCGAGCCGGGCCGGCTGCACCTGGCGGAGCGGTTCGGCCACGACATCGACCTCGACTACTACTGGCGCACACCGGAGCAGGTCGCCGAGGCGCTGACGGGGGCCGGCCTGGACCTGGTGGCGACGGTCCTGCGGGAGCCGACCGAGGAGGAGACCCGACCGCGGGGGTTCGTGCTGGCCCGCCGGGGGTGAGGCGGGGCGGGTGCGAGGCGGGCCCTAGAAGTGCTCGACCTCCTGGCCGTCGGGGACCTGGTAGCAGCCGGAGATGACCATCAGGCTCAGCTTCGGTGGGTTCCTCTTCTTCATCCGGGTGATGTGCACGCCGGCCTTCTGCTCGTCGTTGTCGGCGATCAGGACCAGGTTCTTGTTCCGGCTGGTGTCGGGACCGTACTGGACGATCTTCCAGCCGTGCTTCGGCAGACCCCCGCACTCCTGGACGCCGGGGCCGCCGTCGGAGGCCTTCCCCTTGACTCCGGCCAGGTCGTACAGCCCGCTGGACACCTGCTGCATCTGGTCGGCGGCGTCCCGTGACGTACTGGTGCCGGCGTACGTGACGTCGTCGGATGCCTTGGGGGAGGTCACCCCGCATCCGCTGAGAGCGGTCAGAGCGATCGACGCGGAGAGCGCCGACGCAATCGGTCGGACGGTCGCCACTGGTGTTCTCCGGGGTCCGGTCGCCTAGAAGTGTTCAGTCGCTCCCACTCGTCCCACGCCATGCGTGATGGTCTCCCCGTGTCCCCGTTTCCGGCGGTCCCCCCGCCGTCTCGTGCGGGTCCCCTGCACGAGGTGAAGGAGCCTACCGAGATGTGATGACCGGGCGCCTGAGTATCCGTACTCATGCCCCGGTCAGCGGGCGTCGCGGCGAACCACGGCTACGCCGGGCTCACCGCCGCCAGCCGGTGGACGTCCCGCGCCGTGCCGGTCACGCCGGACAGGAAGCCCTGGGCGCGGGGGGAGGCGGTGTCGGTGAGCCAGGTCGGGTCGATGTCGCAGACCGCCACACGGACGCCCGTGCCGGCCAGGGCCAGCGGCAGGGTGTGGACGACGGTGGAGGGGAAGCTGAGGATCGTCCGGCCGATCGGGCCGCGGCGGGCGATCAGTTCCAGGGGGAGGTCCGGGCGGACTATCTCCAGGCCCGTCTCGGCGGCCAGGCGGTGCAGTTTCTCGGCGCTCTCGCGGCGGTGGGCGAAGTAGCGGGTGGCGCCGTGGGCCTTGGCCAGGTTCCGGACGGCCTCCAGGTAGCGGTCGCCGTCCACGACCCCGGTCTCCACCAGGGAGGTGCCGACCAGGTCGGCGCTCTGGGTGATGCGCGGCGGCCCGAAGCGGGCGCGGGTCCAGGCGAAGTCGTTGGCGGTGACGGTGACGCCGTCGGGGACGTCGGTCACCGGCATGGAGGAGAAGACCTCGACGCGCCGGCGGTCGCTCGGGGTGAGGCGGCGCCGGGCGGAGGAGGAGACCGGCGCGAAGAGCAGGTCACGGGCGCCGGGCCGGCCGCCCTTGCGGTGCCAGCGGACCAGGCGTTCGCCGCGGGCCAGCTGGGCGACGAACTCCATCGTCGCCGTGCCGTCGTCCACGACCACGAGGTCGCGGGCGCGGGTGATGGTCAGCAGCAGCTGTACGTAGCGGGAGAAGGGGTCTCCCATGACGATCCGGTCGGCCCGGCGCAGGGAGCCGGCGAGGCCGCCGATGGTGTGGAAGGGCGCGGTCGTACCGCCCCGCGCCTCCTCCCAGCGCACCCGGTACCCCTCGTCCCGGGCCAGGTCCGCCATGCGGCGCAGCTGGCCCCGGGTCATGGGGTCGGTCGGGGACAGTACGACGACGGTGAGCTCCGCGCCGGAGCCCGGCGGCGCGGTCTGCGCCGGGCCGGGCCCGGACGGCGGGACGGCCGGGTCGGAGGGCCCTGCGTCGCGCAGGCCGTGCAGGTGGGCCCACTCCAGTACGTTCAGCAGCTGTACCGGGCTCTCCACGAAGGCGAGCGTGCGGGCGGGGTGGCCGGCCTGGCCGGCGCGGGGGCTCATCGGCGTGCGACCGTCCCGTCGTCAGTGACCTGGATTCACACCGAGACCGGCTCGCCCGCCGCCGCGGCGATCTCCGCCTCGGCGACGACGCCGGCGACGCGGCGCAGCTTCTTCATCGGGCCCAGCTCGGAGTCGTAGACCTTCTTGACGCCGTCGCCGAGGGAGGCCTCGATGGTGCGGATGTCGCGGACGAGGCGCTGAAGGCCCTGCGGCTCGACCGAGGCGGCCTGGTCGGAGCCCCACATCGCGCGGTCCAGGGTGATGTGGCGCTCGACGAACGTGGCGCCCAGCGCGACCGCCGCCAGCGTGGTCTGCAGGCCCGTCTCGTGGCCGGAGTAGCCGATCGGGACGTTCGGGTACTCCTTCTCCAGCGTGTTGATCACGCGGAGGTTCAGCTCCTCGGCCTTGGCCGGGTAGGTGGAGGTGGCGTGGCACAGGAGGATGTTGTCCGAGCCCAGGACCTCCACGGCGTGGCGGGTCTGGCGCGGGGTGGACATGCCCGTCGAGAGGATGACGGAGCGGCCCGTGGCGCGCAGGGCGCGCAGCAGCTCGTCGTCCGTCAGGGAGGCGGAGGCCACCTTGTGGGCGGGCACGTCGAACTTCTCCAGGAAGGCGACGGCCTCGGTGTCCCACGGGGAGGCGAACCAGTCGATCCCCTTCTCCTTGCAGTACGCGTCGATCTGGCGGTACTCGTCCTCGCCGAACTCCACCCGGTGGCGGTAGTCGATGTAGGTCATCCGGCCCCAGGGGGTGTCGCGCTCGATGTCCCACTGGTCGCGCGGGGTGCAGATCTCGGGGGTGCGCTTCTGGAACTTGACGGCGTCGCAGCCGGCCTCGGCGGCGACGTCGATCAGCTTGAAGGCGTTCTCCAGCTCACCGTTGTGGTTGATGCCGATCTCGCCGCAGATGTAGACGGGCTCGCCGGGGCCGACCTCGCGCGAACCGAAGGTGCGCAGACGGGAGTTGGTGCTCATCAGGGGGTGTCCTTACTTGGGGAGGGAATCGAGAGAGGGGCCGAGGATCCAGCTGGCGATCTCTCGGATCGCGCCGTCACCGCCGGGGACGGTGGTGACCGCGCGTGCGGCGCCGCGTACGACGTCGTGAGCGCTCGCGACCGCCACGGGCCAGCCCACGAGGGCGAAGCACGGCAGGTCGTTGACGTCGTTGCCGACGTAGAGCACGCGCTCCGGCGCGATGCCCTGCTCCTCGCACCACTGCTTCAGCGCGAGGTCTTTCCGGTCGATGCCGTGCAGCACGGGGATCCGCAGCTTCCGTGCGCGGGCGGCGACGACCGGGTTCTGTTCCGTGGACAGGATCAGCAGCTTCAGGCCGCTCCTGCGGAGGGCCGCGATGCCGAGGCCGTCGCCGCGGTGCACGGCGACGAACTCCCGTCCGTCGGAGTCGATCAGCACCCGGTCGTCGGTCTGGGTGCCGTCGAAGTCGAGTACGACCGCGTCCACGTCGCCGGCGGTCGGCAGCGCGCCGGGGCGGTCCGCGTCGAAGAGGGGCGCGAGGGCGCGGGCGCGGGCCAGGTCGTGCGGGTCGTCGATCTCCAGCACCCGGGCCGGGTCGGTGCGGACCAGCTCGGTGTGGCCGAAGAAGCGGTGGCGGTGCTCGCGGAAGCCGGCCGCGTCCATCGCGTAGGCGGCGCCGGTCTCCAGGAAGTCCTGGGGGCGGTCCTGGCGGCGCGGGCGGTAGGACTTGTCGTGGTTGACGCCGCGACCGCCCTCGGTGGGTTCGTCGGCCTCGCGCCAGACGAAGCCGTGGAAGGGCGCCACGGTGACGGCGGTGTCGGCGCCGTTCTCGGCGACCGCGGCGGCGACCCCGTCGATGTCCTCGCGGACGAGGAAGGGGCTGGTGCACTGCACGAGCAGGACCACGTCGACACAGGCGCCGTGCAGCGCCTCGTGGATGTCCATGGCGTGCAGGACCGCGGCCTCGGAGGTGGCGGTGTCCCCGGCGATGGCGGCGGGCCGCAGCACGACCTCGGCGCCGGCCTCCCGGGCTGCGGCGGCGATGGCCTGGTCGTCGGTGGAGACGACGACGTCGGTCACCAGCCGGCTCGCCCGGCACTCGCGCACCGCGCGGGCCACCAGCGGGACACCGCCCACCGGGGCGAGGTTCTTCGCGGGCACGCCCTTGGAGCCGCCGCGCGCGGGGATCACCGCGAGCACCCGGCGGACCGAAGCGCCTGGGCCCGCTGCCGAGTGGGACATGGGGTCTTCTCCTTGGGGTGAGGTCACAGCTCGCCCATCCGCCGGATCACGGGGGCGACCCGCTGGACGCCGTGCCGGTAGGCGCCGCGCGCGGCCCGGCGCACGATCTGCCGGACGGGGCCGGGCGCCTTGTCGGCGGCGGGCGCTCCGGGCAGCGGTACGCCGTCGGGGCCGAGGTGGTGGCGGGCGAGGATGCCGGGCAGATAGCCGGGCGCGGTCTCGGGGGTGTAGTAGGGCGTGAGGGGCGGCAGCCCGCCCGGCCGGTCCAGCAGCCGGGCGATGCGCTCGCGCGCGCTGTCGAACGCCGTGGCGTAGGTTCCGTCGGCGGCGACCCCCTGCCGGGCCACCCACTCCTCGTCCGGCACCGGACGGTGCCCGGCGTCGAGCTGGTCCCAGGAGGCGAGGCAGCCGGAGCCGGTGAAGTGGTGGTTGCCGAGCACCTCACGGACCCCGAGGTCGGTGAGGACGGCGGTCGGGATGCGGCGGTGCAGGGCCTCCAGGGCGGCCGTGGAGCTGACCGTGACCAGCAGGTCGGTGCGGTCCAGCACCTCGCCCATGTGCCCGTACACCAGGCGGAAGTTGGCCGGCAGGTCCTGGCCCTGGGCCAGTTTCTGGTACGGCAGCTCCTCGATGTGGGTGGTGTGCTCGCCGGGCTTGGAGCGCAGCTTGAGCAGCACCTCCCGCTCGGGGTGCTTGCGGGCGTGCTCGATGAGGCGGTTCAGCAGGTAGGTGCGGTCCCGGCGGTTGTCCGGTACGGACGGCTGGGCCGCGAACACCACGGTGTACGGGGTGTGTTCCCCGGTGTAGGGCGCCCCGCCCAGGAAGGGCAGGGCGACCTCGGTGACCGAGGAGGCGTCGGCGCCCACGCCCTCGTACACGGCCCGGAACCGGTCCGCGTCATGGCGGGAGTTGGCGAGGACGAGGTCCGCGCCGTGCCGCAGCAGCAGCCCGTCGGTGAGCTTCTCGTAGACGACGCCGACGTAGCCGGTGACGACCACGGGACGCTTCCCGGAGCCCCAGGCGGCGCGCAGTCCGTGCAGCATCGCCTGCACACCGCCGCCGACCAGGGCGAGCACGAGGACGTCGTACCGGTCGTCGGGGTCCTCGCTCATCGCGCGCAG
Organism: Streptomyces sp. NPDC004658; assembly: GCF_040609555.1. Lineage (NCBI taxonomy): Bacteria > Bacillati > Actinomycetota > Actinomycetes > Kitasatosporales > Streptomycetaceae > Streptomyces > Streptomyces sp. NPDC004658. Next base: position 12,635 of record NZ_JBEXKG010000056.1, on the reverse strand, counting down.
GAACTCGGCACCGGTGACCTCGCGCAGGGAGTCGGCCTGGACGCCGACTTCCTTCAGCTGGCGGGCGGTGGGGGTGGCGCGCCCCCGCAGGAGGTAGCCGTCGAGCCGGACCTCGGCAGCCGCGGGAGTGAGGCGCTGCGCGGTGAGCGCGCCCCACTTCCACCGGGTGTCGGAGTCCGCGAGGACGGCGACCCGCAGGGACTTCGTTGCACTTGCTGGCACGCCGGAGACGCTAGGAAGCCATTCCGAGGTTCCGCCCAACCCGAATGCAACAAACGGTTAACAGCACATCGCCGAATGGCGAATCGGGCCGGGATCGGCGCGGGAAACAGCCTGGTTCACAGCTTCGCCACGTGCCGTTCACCCGGCATCAAGCAGGCGGTCAAGACGAATGACGGGCCGCGTCCTAACGTCCCTGACGTGGTCAAGCTCTCCGTCATCGTGCCGTTCTACAACGTGCAGCAATACGCGCCGGACACCCTCAGGAGTCTGCAGTCGAATGCGCGTGAGGACTTCGAATTCATTCTCGTCGACGACTGCTCGCGCGACGGGACACCAGAGATTCTCGCGCGTGCGGAGCGCGAGTTGCCGGGCGCGGTCGTGGTCCGGCACGAGCAGAACGGAGGGCTGGCGACCGCGCGCAACACCGGGATCGACCGGGCGCGCGGCGAGTACCTGACCTTCCTGGACGGGGACGACTGGCTCGCCCCCGGCTACTACCCGCGGTTGCTCGCCGCCATCGAGGAGCTCGGCTGCGACTTCCTGCGCACCGACCATGTGCAGTGCACCGCCCGGGCGCGCAGCGTGCACCGGGTGCCGGTGGGCCGGCGGAACACGGTGCTCAGCCCGCGGGAGGCGATCCTGCCCGCCGACCGGTCCACCTCGGTGGACTACGCGTACGCGTGGGCGGGCATCTACCACCGCAGGCTGGTGGACAAGGGGCTGCTGCACTTCACCGACGGGCTGCGCACGGCCGAGGACCGGCCGTGGATCTGGAAGCTGCACCGGGAGGCGGAGTCCTTCGCGGCGGTGAGCCTGCTCGGCGTGTTCTACCGGCGCGGGGTCGCCTCGTCGCTCACCCAGATCGGCGATGTGCGGCAGCTGGACTTCATCCGGGCGTTCGACCAGGTCATCGCGGAGACGGCGGCGGACCGGGAGGCCGGCGTCCTGCTGCCGAAGGCCGTGCGCACCTATTGCGCGATCATCGCCCATCACCTGGGCTCCATCGAGAGGTTCGAGCCGGCGGTGGCGAAGAAACTGAAAGCCCTGAGTGCCGCCGCCCTGCGGCGCATGCCGCAGGACGTGCTCGACGAGGCGCTGGACTCCATGGACCTGCCGCGCGCCACCCGGCTGCGCCGGCTGCGCCGCCGTCCCGCCCCCGCGGGAGCCGCCGCGTGACCACCCAGATCTTCCAGGCGTCGACGCTGTACGGCACGGCCACGCTCGCCGCCGCCCTGGACTCCGGCTGCTTCCGCCCGGCCGACCGGCGGATCCTGCTGGTCTGCAACAACGCGGCCACGCCCGAGACCTCACCGGCGCTGGACACGATGCCCGGCTTCGAGCGGCTGCGGGACCGGTTCGACGACGTGGTGTCGTACAACGAGGCGATCTTCCCGTTCCACCCGGGTGGCTGGGCGCCCCGCGCCGACGACCTGCCGCTGTGGGAGCGGTACTTGCGCCACGAGTGGCGGCTCGGCACCGACGACGTCGAGCTGGCCGTCGAGTCGATCCAGGTGAACCCGTCGCTGGCGCTCGCGCAGATCTTCACCGGCGCCCCGGTCACCGTCTACGCCGACGGCCTGATGAGCTACGGCCCCACCCGCAACAAGATCGACCCGCTGGTCGGCACCCGCGTGGACCGGGTCCTCCACCTGGACCTGGTGCCGGGTCTGAAGCCGCTGCTGCTCACCGAGTTCGGGGTGCCGGGCGAGGTCCTGCCGACCGCCGCCTTCACCAAGGTCCTCGCCGAACTCGCGCCGCTCGGCGACGAGTTGCCGGACGTCGAGGAGCCCGCGCTGCTGCTCGGCCAGTACCTGTCCGCGCTGGACATCCTCACCGCCGAGCAGGAGGAGAACCTGCACGTGCGGATGCTGAGGGGCGCTGCCGCGCTCGGCCACACCACCGTGGTGTTCAAGCCGCACCCGTCCGCGCCGGCCCGCTTCACCCGCTCCCTGGAACAGGAGGCGGAGCGGCTGAAGGTGGAGCTGACCGTGCTGGACACCCCGGTGCTCGCGGAGGTGCTGTACCAGCGGATGCGTCCCGCGCTGGTCGTCGGCTGCTTCTCCACCGCCCTGCTCACCGCGTCCGCGCTGTACGGCCTCCCGGTCGCCCGGGTCGGCACCGACCTGCTGCTGGAGCGGCTGACGCCGTACGAGAACAGCAACCGCGTCCCGGTCACCGTCGTCGACGCGCTGCTGCCCGAGCTGACCGACAAGGCGGCCGTCGCCGAGCAGCGGCAGGGCATGGACGTGGAGACGCTGGGCGCGCTGGTGCGCGCGGTGGGCTTCGCGATGCAGCCGAAGATCCTGCCGCGGCTGCGCGCGGAGACCGAGGGGTGGCTGGCGCGGAACCTGAACGAGCGGACCCTGCGCTACTTCAAACGCAAGCGGCTGACCTCGCTGGCCCTGCCGGGCGGGGTGCCGTCCCAGCTGTCGTTCCTGCCGCGCAACGCGACGGTCCGCCGGGTGGCGCGCACGGCGCGCAGTCTGCGCAAGGCCGTACGGCGCTGAGCGACCCCCGTGCCGACAGGGCGGGCCCGGTCCGGGCCCGCCCTGTCGGCCAACCGCGGGAAGGAAAATCGACGGACAGGTGAACGAGCGCGGTCGCGCAGGCGAATCGTTGGTTTTTCGATCAAGTCGTGTCCGTGATGCGCCCAGCGACCGATGAAACGATTTCTCTTGGAGGCAGATCTTCACCAGAAAGACAAAGACGATTAACGCCAGTCGGGTTGGGTGCCGAGAACCATGCCTGTTTCCTCCACCGTCCTTGCCGCCGTGCCCGCTCCCCCGGCCCGCGGAACGACCGATGAACGCCGGAACCGTCTGCACGCGTTGGACGGACTGCGACTGCTGGCCGCGCTGATGGTCTGCCTCTACCACTACGCCGGACGCGGCGGCCCGGTCTCCGCGTCCTGGCACCAGACCCCGGCCCATGTCTTCCCGACGCTGTCCCAGGTCGCCACCTACGGCTGTCTGGGCGTGCAGTTCTTCTTCGTCATCAGCGGTTTCGTGATCTGCATGAGCAGTTGGGGCCGCACCCTCGGCGACTTCTTCCGTTCCCGGGTCGCCCGCCTCTACCCCGCCTACTGGGTCGCCCTGGTGCTGGTCACCGCGGCGGCCGTGGCACTGCCCGTGGTCGTCCACCCGGTCCGGCCGCACGAGTTCCTGGTCAACCTGACGATGCTGCAACAGCCGATGGGCGCGACCCGCGTCCTCGGCGTGTGCTGGACGCTGTGGGTGGAGGTCCGCTTCTACGCCCTGTTCGCCCTGTTCGTCGTCCTACGGGGTGTCACCTACCGCCGGGTGGTGCTCTTCTGCGGCGTGTGGACGCTGGCCGCGGTGGTGTGCCGCACCTCCGGCAACGCGCTCACCGACCAGCTGGTCATGCCCGAGTACGCCCCCTTCTTCGTCGGCGGCCTGGCCCTGTACCTGATCCACCGGTTCGGCGGCGACCTGCTGCTGTGGGGCATCGTCGCGGTGTCCTGGCTGCTGGGGCAGGGCACCGCCACCCAGGGCCTGTGGCACCCGGGCGCGCAGGGCGACTTCCACCGCAGCCCGTACGTCATCATCGCCGTCGTCACCCTCGCCTTCGCCTCCGTGGCCGCGGTGGCCGTGGGCTGGACGCGCTGGGCCTCCTGGCGCTGGCTGGTCACGGCCGGGGCGCTGACGTACCCGTTCTACCTGGTCCACGAGCACCTGGGCTGGTTCGTCATCCGGGTCCTGCACCGGGGGCTCGGGCTGCCGCCGTGGCCGACGCTCGCCGTGACCGTGCTGGTCATGCTGACGCTGGCGTGGCTGATCCACCGGTTCGTGGAGAAACCGTTCGGCCTCCGGCTGAAGCGGGCGCTGAAGAAGGCCCGTACGCCTGCGCCGGGCCTCCTCGGCTGAGGACCGGGCCCGGGGTCACGTGCCGGCGAGGGAGAGCTTCACCGCGAATCCCAGGAACAGCGCGCCCGCGGCCGACGTGGCGGTGGCGGACAGCCGCCTGCGCCGGCGGAACGCCGCGGCCAGCCGGGTGCCGCCGAATATCAGGGCGCTGAGGTAGAGCGCGCTGGCCAGCTGGGCGAACGTGCCGAGGACGACGAAGGAGAGGGCCGGGTAGGCGTAGCCCGGGTCGACGAACTGCACGAAGAAGGCGACGAAGAAGAGGATCGCCTTGGGGTTGAAGAGGCTGACGACCAGGGCGCGGCGGAAGGGCCGCTCGTCGGCGCCCTGGGCGGGCGCGGCCTCCTCGACGGCCCGCTCCCGCCGGGTCCGCCACATCTGCCGGGCGGCCCGCAGCATGCCGATCGCCAGCCAGCTCAGATATCCGGCGCCCGCGTACTTCACGATCCCGAACAGCAGCGCGTTCCCCTGGAGCAGCGAGGCGACCCCGGCGGCGGACAGCGTCATCAGCACGGTGTCGCCGCACCACACACCGGCGGCGGCCGTGTAGCCGGCCCGCACACCGCGGCGGGCGGCCACGGAGAGGACGTAGAGGGAGTTGGGACCGGGCAGCAGCACGATCAGGATCACGCCCGCGAGATACGTGGGGAGGTCGATGACGCCGAACATGGAGGGAGTGTCGCACGGGGGTACGACACCGCGTCCTCCCGGTCCGGCGGGCGGAAACCCTCAGAAGGTGTCGCTCGGTACGTGGCTCCCCCACACCTCGCGGAGCGCCCCGCAGACCTCCCCCACCGTCGCCCGCGCCCGCAGCGCCTCCTTCATCGGGTACAGGACGTTGTCCTCGCCCTCCGCCGCCTTCCGCAGCGCGTCCAGTGCCGCGGTCACCGCGGCGTGGTCGCGGTCGGCCCGCAGCCGGGCCAGGCGTTCGGCCTGGCGCGTCTCGATCGCCGGGTCCACCCGCAACGGCTCGTAGGGTTCCTCCTCGTCCAGCCGGAAGCGGTTGACGCCGACCACCACCCGGTCACCGGAGTCGGTCTCCTGCGCGATGCGGTAGGCGTTCTTCTCGATCTCGGCCTTCTGGAAACCGCGTTCGATCGCGGCGACCGCGCCGCCCAGGTCCTCCACCCTGCGCATCAGGTCGACGGCCGCCTCCTCCACGTCGTCCGTCATCCGCTCCACCGCGTAGGAACCGGCGAACGGGTCCACCGTCGCGGTCACGTCCGTCTCGTGCGCCAGCACCTGCTGGGTGCGCAGGGCCAGCCGCGCGCTCTTGTCCGTCGGCAGCGCGATGGCCTCGTCGAAGGAGTTGGTGTGCAGCGACTGGGTGCCGCCGAGGACCGCCGCCAGGGCCTGGACGGCGACCCGGACCAGGTTCACCTCCGGCTGCTGGGCCGTCAGCTGGACGCCCGCCGTCTGGGTGTGGAAGCGCAGCATCAGCGACTTGGGGTTCTTCGCGCCGAACTCCTCCCTCATCACCCGCGCCCAGATCCGGCGCGCGGCGCGGAACTTCGCGACCTCCTCCAGCAGGGTCGTGCGGGCGACGAAGAAGAACGACAGGCGCGGGGCGAAGTCGTCCACGTCCATGCCGGCCGCGACCGCCGTACGGACGTACTCGATGCCGTCGGCGAGGGTGAACGCGATCTCCTGTACGGGGGACGCCCCGGCCTCGGCCATGTGGTAGCCGGAGATCGAGATCGTGTTCCACTTCGGGATCTCGGCGGTGCAGTACCGGAAGATGTCCGCGGTCAGCCGCAGGGACGGCTTCGGCGGGAAGATGTACGTGCCCCGGGCGATGTACTCCTTCAGCACGTCGTTCTGGATCGTGCCCGTCAGCCGGTCCGCGGCCACCCCCTGTTCCTCCGCCACCAGCTGGTACAGCAGCAGGAGCAGCGCGGCGGGCGCGTTGATCGTCATGGACGTCGAGACCTGGTCCAGCGGGATGCCGTCGAAGAGCACCCGCATGTCCTCGACGGAGTCGATCGCCACGCCCACCTTGCCGACCTCGCCGTGGGCGATCGGCGCGTCGGAGTCGTGGCCCATCTGGGTGGGCAGGTCGAAGGCGACGGACAGGCCGGTGGTGCCGTGGGCGATCAGCTGCCGGTAGCGGGCGTTGGACTCCGCCGCCGTGCCGAAGCCCGCGTACTGGCGCATGGTCCAGGGCCGGCCGGTGTACATGGTCGGGTAGACCCCGCGGGTGAACGGGTACGCGCCCGGTTCGCCCAGTTTCCGGGCCGGGTCCCAGCCGGCCAGGTCGGCCGGCCCGTAGACCGGCTCGATCGGCAGGCCCGACTCCGACTGACGTGCCGACTGCTGTGCCATCGCTGCCTCCGCGCGGTAGGACGGGTACACCTCACCATGCCCCGTAGTTCGGCGGCGGTCACGCGGGGAAGCATCCCGGGCATGAGGATCCCGGGGAGATCTGCCGCTCTGCTCGCCTCGGCCGCCGCACTCGCCGCGCTCTGCGGGTGCACCGTGCAGCCGGCGGGCGCCGATGGGAAACAGGGCCTGCCGGTGCACCGGGAGGTGCCGGGCGGTCCAGGTCCCGGCACCGTCCGGGGCGGTCCGAACAGTCCGGGGCCCGGCACCGCCCGGACGGCACCGGCCGCGCCGCCGACGGCCGCACCGACGGCCACACCGGCCGCCACGGCCTCCGCTCCGGCCGTGCCCGCGCCTCGGGTGCTGTGGTCGCGCGGGGACGACGGCCCGGCCGTGCGGGAACTCCAGGCGCGGCTGCGCCAGGTGGCCTGGCTGGCCGTGGGGCCGAACGGGTCGTACGACGGCGCGACCGAGCGGGCCGTCAAGGGCTTCCAGGGCAAGCGCGGGCTGCCCCGGACCGGCGCGACGGACACCGTCACCTGGCAGCGGCTGGTGGCGATGACGCGTCCGCCGGGCAGGGAGGAGCTGTACCCGGGGAGCGGCCGGCCGGCCGCCGCACCGGATCCGCGCTGTCTGACCGGGCGGGTGCTGTGCATCAGCAAGACCAGCCGGACCCTGCGCTGGATGATCGACGGGCGCACCGTGTCCACGATGGCGGTGCGGTTCGGCGCGCAGTACACCCCTACCCGCGAAGGCGTGTTCACCGTCTACTGGAAGTCACGGCACCATGTGTCGACTCTCTATCACTCGCCGATGCCGTACGCGATGTTCTTCAGCGGTGGCCAGGCGGTCCACTACTCGTACGACTTCGCGGCGCGCGGTTACGCGGGCGGCTCCCACGGATGCGTCAACGTCCGGGACGAGGCGGCGATCGCCCGGCTCTTCGCGCAGGTGAGGATCGGTGACAAGGTCGTCGTGTCCTGGTGAGGGCCCTGCCGCGAGGATGCGTTGCGGGGCGCGGGCGGGACCGGGGGAACGTGTCCCGCCCGCGCCAGGTGCACGAGCCGCGGGTACGGGGGGAACCCCGGCTCCGTGCGACGGCCGATGACCAGTCGGCTCACTCATTACTGCGTCACGGGCTCCAGAAACGTCACACCTCGCGCCGAGAAAGTTTCGGCGTTGCCAAAAGCCCAGGTCAGAGGATGCGCCGATCAGAGCGCGGTGTACGTCGGAGTCGGTGACGGGGTCGCGGAACCGCTGCGCGGTGCGCCGGGGTGCGCGGGCGCGAAGGCCGAGGGTGCGGGAGCGACGGCACCGCGGTGCCGGCCACCGCCCTTGCCGTCGCCCTTGTTTCCTCCCTTGTTTCCGCCCTTGCCGCCGCCGTTGCCTCCGCCCTCACTCTCGCCGCTGTGCTTGCCGCCGCCCTTGTCGCCGCCCTTGCCGTCGGGATCGGCGGGGCCGTCGTCGGCCTTGCCCTTTCCTCCGCCCTTGCCGCCGCCCTTGCCGCGGTCCTTGCCCTCACCCTTGCCGTTGTCCGAGCCCTGGCCGGTGGTGTTCTCGCCGCTGCCGCCGCCGTTGGCGCCACCCGTGCCGCCGGAGGCGGACTCGCCGGTGCCCAGCAGCACCTTGCAGTACGCGGTCACGCGGCCGGGACCGCCCGCCAGGTGTTCCAGCGCGCGCTTGCGGCCGGTGTCCAGGTCCTTGCCGTCCCGCAGCGCACGACAGGCCGCCGGGGCACCGGGCCAGCCGGTGCCGGACGTCGCGGAGGGGGCTCCGGCGCCGGGTACGGCGGCCTCGTCATCGGTGCCGCCGCGGCCCCCGCGCGTACCGCCGTCCGGCGTGCCCGTGCCCGTGCCGCCGCCCGGAGCGGACGGTGAGGCGAGCGGCTCCCCGGTGGTCGTGTCGGAGGAGACGGAGGCGGCCGGACGGGGGTGCTCGTCGCCGAAGGGCGTGGGCAGCACCCCGCTGCCGGCGGCCACCGCGACTCCGCCGAGCGTGCCGGCGGCGACCGCGGCGGCGAGGGCCAGACGCACCGGGCGGGCCCAGCGGGGGCGCCGCGTGCGGATTCCGGTACGAGCCGGGGCACCGATGCGGACCAGGCCGGCGTCGGCGCCGCGTGCCGGGGTGCGGGAGGCGGCGGGGGCGTGCGCGGCTGCGGTGCGCTCCGCGTCGGCGGCCTCGCGGGCCTTGCGGAACGCGGCCAGGGCGGCCTGCTCGCCGGGGAGTTCACCGGGGGCGGGGGCCGCCTCCGCGGACAGCGCGCCGAGTGCCCGGGAGAGACGTTCGGCCTGGTCACGGGCGGAGGGGTCGACGGCTTCCAGTGACTCACCGCGCAGCAGGCGTTCCGCCGTCCCACGGTTCAGCCACTTGTACTGCTCGTCGGCCATCACATGTCCTTCTGCGTCCGCGTACGCGTATGCGTCACAGTTGCGGACGTCACCGCGCCCCGGCGCGGTTCTCTTTGAGGTGGGAGCGCGTCGAGTCCGCCCGTCGATTCCGGATCGTCGCCGATCAGCTCCGCGAGGCGCTTCAGACCGCGGTGCGCGGCGGTCCGGACGGCGCCCGCGCGTTTGCCGAGGGTCTCGGCGGCGGTCTTGGCGTCGAGGCCCACGACCACGCGCAGGACGACCGCCTCGGCCTGGTCCTGCGGGAGCCGGGCGATCAGGGAGAGGGTGCTGTCGGTGGCCAGGGCCTCGATGGCCTCGCCGGCCGTGTCGGACTCGGCGGCGCGGCCGGTCAGCTCCGTCTCGTCGCCGCCTATGGCGGGGCGTCGGCCCCGCATGCGTATGTGGTCCAGGGCGCGGTTGCGGGCGATCCGGGCGGCCCAGCCGCGGAACCGGTCGGCGTCACCGCTGAAGCGGTCCAGGTCCCGGGCGATCTGGAGCCAGGCCTCGGACGCGACGTCCTCGGCGTCCAGGTCGCCGACCAGGGTGCGGACGTACCCGAGCAGGCGCGGATGCACCGCGCGGTACACCGTACGGAACGCGGTCTCGTCTCCGTCCTGTGCCGCACGCACCGCGGCGGTCAGCTCCGCGTCGTCCCCCAGCACCGTACTCCCTTTACGCCTGTCTTCGGTCGGCGCGAAAGGCACGTTACGGCGTGAAACCGCTGCCCGTCCATGTCTGTAGAAGATGCAACTAACTCGTGACCGGGTTCGGATGTGCGCAGCGTGAGGCCGGGACGGGGTCGTGATGTGGCCGCGCTGTGGCGGGGTGTGACAGAAACCGCATCCACGGCGCTGAAGGAAGTACGGGCCGCGCGCGGCCCGTCCGCGCGACGGCCGGGGCCTCTCCTGTGGGGGGTGGCGGCCCCGGCCGTTGCCTTCGCGGGGCAGGTGAGCGCCTAGCCCCTGCCGCCGGGGGCCTTCCTTTCGCCCCTGCCGTTGGCGCCCTTGTCGCCGCTGCCGCCGTTGTCGCCGCTGCCGCTCTTGTTGCCGGACGTATCGCTCTTGCCGGCGTTCGTGCCCGGCGTCTCCTCCCCGCGGGCGGCGCAGTAGGCGGTGACCTTCCGCGCTCCCCCGGCCGCCGTGACGAGCCGCTTCCAAGCCGCCGCCGGCAGAGCGTCGCCGCGTTCGCCGGCCCGGGTGTAGGCACGGCAGTGGGCGAGGGTGTCGCGGGCGGTGGCCGGGTGCCGCGGGCGGTCCGCGGATGCGGTGCCGGTGTCCGAGGTCCCGGCCGGCCCGGTGTCGGCCGGGGCGGGCGGAGCGCTCGCCACCGGCCGCGTGGACCGCTGGGACCGGCCCCGGTCGGTGGCGTGCGTGCCGGACCCGGCGGAGCCGATGGCCGCGACGGCGACCCCGCCCAACGTGAGGCTCGCCAGCGCGAGCGTGAGGGTGGTCCGCAGCGAGCGGCGGGCGGGCGCGGGCCGCCCGGGCCGCCAGTCGTCGCGGGCGCGGGTCCGCGCGTCGTGCGCCCCCGCGTCGCGCGCGGCCCGGAAGGCGGCGACGGCGCTGCGCTCGGCCTCGGCGTCCACGCGGTCGGCGCGCAGCGCGGCGGCGAACCGCTGCTCCAGCGCGGAGGCGTCGGCCGGGTCCGGTACGGCGACGGCACCGCCGGGCTGCGCGCGCCGACGACCGGTCCCGCCGCCGCTGTGCCGTTCACCCATGCCCGTTCCCGCCCTCATCCGGTCCACCCGGAACTCCGTACGCCGATCCACCCGCACCCATGCTTCGGGGCCCGGGGCGCCCACACCTGCCGGCCACCACGGCCCCGTGCCCGGCCCCAGGGCTCCCGGAGCCGTACGCCCGCGACCACCGGCCGCCGGTGACCCCGGTCCGGGAGCCGTACGCCACGACCACCGGCCGCCGTCGGCCTCGGCCCCGTCGGCCTCGGACCCGGCGCCCAGCGGACCCCGGACCACCCCACCCCGCACGCCCCGGAGCCCAGACGCCGGACACCCCCGCGCGCCGCCGGAAGCGTCCGGCGGGCCGACGACCCGCCCCCTCCATACGGCCCGCACCCGCCGGCGCGTTCACCCCGGCTCGTCCCGCGTCGACGGATCCGCGCCCTCCGTTCCGAGCTGGCGGGCCAGGCGCCGCAGGCCCCGGTAGGCGGCCGTGCGGACGGCGCCGGGGCGTTTGCCGAGGACGCGGGCCGCGGCCGGGCCGTCGAGGCCGACGACCACCCGCAGCAGCACCGCCTCGGCCTGGTCCCGGGGCAGGGCGCGGACCAGTTCCAGCGCGCGTGCGGTGGAGAGGGACTCCAGGGCCTGGTCGGGGGTGCTGTGCCGGCCGGGCAGTTCCAGGGCGTCCTGCTCCAACTGCGCCGCCCGGGGCCGTACCCGCTGCCGGCGCAGATGGTCCAGCGCGCGGTGCCGGGCGATGGTCGCGGTCCAGCCGCGGAAGCCCGCGCCGTCGCCGCGGAACCGGCCGAGGTCGCGCGCGATCTCCAGCCAGGCCTCGGAGGCGACGTCCTCCGCGTCCTCGCCGACCAGGCTCCGCAGATAGCCCAGCAGGCCGGGCTGCACGATCCGGTAGGCCACGGCGAACGCGGTCTCGTCGCCGTCCTGGGCCCGCGCGACGGCCGCGCCCAGCTCACCGTCCCGCGGCTGCGGGCGGCGGGGTTCCCCTCCCTGGCCCAAGACCGTCCTCGTTCGTGCCGAGTTCCTGGCCACTGCGTGGCGCCTGCCTCACGGTGCGACACGCTCCGGCCGTGTCCCCGCCCTCCACGATCATCAGCGTCGGCCCCGACGGAAGTGTCACAGCCGGGCGGGGCCGGTCAGCCGGGGGCGGTCGCGTCCCGGCACAGCAGCCGCAGCGAGCCGTGGCCGCCGTAGCAGCGGCGGGCCTCGTCGATGGGGTCCCACAGCCGGCCGTCGGGGGTGCGCACCCAGTGCTCGCCACCGGTCGCCCACCACTCGGCGCCGGCCTGCCGGACGATCACCTCTCCGGCGTAGGCGCCGAAGCCGCGCAGCACGCTCTCGACGGCCGCGTACGGGGCGCCCTCCCGGCGTATCTCCTCGATCATCCGGTCCACCCGCCACAGGCTCTGCGCCGAGTAGTCGAGCCGTACCCGCGCGCCCTCGCGCATGGTCGCCACGGCGTCCGCCGCCCACCGCACGGGCTTGGCCGCGGCACTGGGCCTCGTCTCCTGCGGTGCTGCCGGGGACCGGGTGGCCGCACGAGCTGTCACATGAGTCGTCACTTCGGCTGTCACATAGAAAGGAGCGAGCCGGGGCGGGGTTCCGTCACCACTGTTCGAAACGTTTCTCCCGACGTTCGGCCAACCGTCGCAGGACCACCCCACGTCCGCCGCACGAAAGTCACAGCGCCCCCTCACGCCCCGGTTCCGCGACACCGCGCGCCCGGCGCGAGACCACCGCGCGCAGCACCCGGCGGCCCTCCACGGACACCTCCAGCGCCCGGCGCAGCCCCTGCGCGCCGTGTCCCGCGAGGATCTCCAGCACGGTGGCCTGGCGGCGCAGTTCGGCGGCGACGAGCGGCGGCAGGCCCGCCGTGGCGCCCGCGCGCCCGGCGTCGAGGCCGTCGGGGGCCGGGGCGCCGTCCGCCGCGGGGTCGAGCAGCCGCTGGACGCGCAACGAGGCGACCGAGCAGGCGTCGGCCCAGGGCCGCACCGCGCCGGCGGTGCGCTCGGCCGGGGCCGACTCCAGCATGCGCCGGACCTCGACGCGACGATTGTGAATAACGCGCTCCCGCACAATCAGGTCGCCCTCAAGTTCAGTACCACGGACCAGACATGGGTGGTCTGCGCCTAC